>JBAXZA010000272.1:0-3061 GCA_041670545.1 Eubacteriales bacterium
AGGATACGGCAGAAACCGATTACGAAGTTCCTCTACCGAAACCATTGACCGTAGGGATAACCTACACACTGAAGAAAGAAACGTCAGACAAAGCGCCGGACAGCGAGGCGGAATTTGACAGCATTGATACCGTCAACGCCATCGCCGCCGCTCTTGAAAAGCACGGCTGTAAAACCATGCTGCTCGAAGCGGACGCATCGCTTGCCGAAAAGCTGAAAAACGGCGCGAAACCGGACATCATCTTCAATATAGCCGAGGGACGCGGAGGACGCGGACGCGAGGCTCAGATACCCGAGCTGCTTGATATGCTCGGAATTCCCTACGCCGGCTCGGACGGCACCGCGCTCGCGGTATCGCTCGACAAGGATATGACAAAGCGTCTGCTTTCTACATGGAACGTCAAAACACCTAAAAGCGCCGTCGTCGGCCGCGCGGGACTTAAGGGAACGGAAAAGCTGAAATTTCCGGTGATCGTCAAGCCGAACGCCGAAGGCTCGGGCAAGGGCATCACCGACGTCAGCGTCGCCGCGGACAGCGCAGCGCTCGGCACTCTCATCGATAAAAATATCGCCCTTTACGGCGAGGATATGCTCGCGGAGGAATATATCTCCGGCCGCGAATTCACCGTCGGTCTTATCGGAAACGGCGATTCGCTGCGCGTATTCGAACCTATGGAAATCATTTATAATAAAAAAACGGACGGCAATTACTGCGTATACAGCTACAATGTAAAGCAGAATTACAAGGCTTATGTCGAATACCGCTGCCCTGCCGATATAGATAAAAAAACCTCGGACAAATTGAAAAAGTCCGCGCGCGCCGCGTTCTGCGGACTTGGCTGCTCCGATTTCGCGCGCGCGGACTTCCGGCTCTCGGATAACGGCGAGGTTTATTTCATCGAGATAAATCCCCTGCCCGGGCTTGCTCCCGGATACAGCGATTACCCGATGCTCGCCGATTTTAACGGAGTTACATATGACGAGCTTATTTACGGCGTGCTCTGCGCCGCGCTTAAACGTCTGGGGGAGATCTGATGACGGAGAATAATTATGCTGTGAAGCTCTCCCATCAGAGCGGACGGTATGTTCAGGCAGATAAGAACCGCATCGTCAGGTCTTCTCCGCAAAATGAACAGAATCTGGCGGCGGATAACGACCGCGCCGATTTGCCTCCTCAATGGAACAGCTGGAAATGGCAGCTTGCCAACCGCGCCACCAACGCCGATATGCTGGCTGAATATCTCCCGCTTTCAGAAAAAGAAAAAAGCGATATCGACACCTGTCTTAAATCGTTCCGCATGGCGGTAACGCCTTATTACGCGTCGCTCATCAATAAGGACGATCCGCAAGATCCGGTAAGGGCGCAGTGCGTCCCCTCCATACTTGAAACGCTTCCGAATGAGGACGATCTCGGCGATCCGCTCAATGAGATAGGCGACAGCCCGGTTCCTCATATCGTCCACCGCTATCCGGACAGAGTGCTTTTTCTCGTCACGCTCCAGTGCTCGATGTACTGCCGTCACTGTACCCGCCGCCGTATCGTCGGTGAGGAGGATAAGATCATCACCGAGGAAGCCCTCCGGACAGCGCTCGGTTATATTTCGAATCACACCGAGATACGCGACGTTCTCATCTCCGGCGGTGATCCGCTCGTCATGAGCGACGCCAGACTCGAGCATATAGTCGCATCGCTGCGCGCAATTCCTCATGTTGATATTATAAGAATCGGAACACGCGTTCCAGTCGTAATGCCGATGAGGATTACCGACGAGCTTGTCGGTATGCTCTCAAAATATCACCCGATATGGATAAACACACATTTCAACCATCCGAACGAAATAACGCCGGACTCGGAGCGTGCCTGCGAAAAGATCGTCAACGCCGGAATACCGCTCGGCAATCAGAGTGTGCTGCTTCGCGGAGTCAATGACGACGCGGAAACAATGAAAACGCTGCTTACACGGCTCGTGCATATGCGCGTCCGCCCGTATTATCTATATCAGTGCGATCTTTCGCGCGGCATCGGACATTTCCGGACGAAGGTCGAAACAGGCATTGAGATAATGCACGCTCTCACGGGAAATATCTCCGGCTATGCAGTGCCGAAATACGTCATTGACGCCCCCCACGGCGGCGGCAAGGTGCCGATAAATTACGAATATGTGATCAGCCGCGACGACAAAGAAGTCGTCATGGAAAATTACAAGGGACTTATCTATAAATATCCTCAGGCAAAGCTGTAAATACGAAAAAGAACCGATTGATTTGATAAAATCAATCGGTTTTTTATTATACTACTACATAACGAGGGTTTCATCTCAACAGCTGCGTGACGCGCGTGTTGAAATACTCTATTATGAAGTATAAAAAGGTTCTGCCAGCTTTCCCACAAAAGTCAGCAGAACCTTTTTCACTCTTATTTAACGTAAGTTCGATGGTAGCGCAGGGGTACGCGGCTTTTTGCAAAAAGCCTGGCAAAAACCTTAAAACAAAGGTGATTTTATTATAGTTTACCCTTTTTAAAGTCTTTGCACAGCTTTCTTCAGAAAGCGCGTACCTGTTTCTTTATCGTCGAACTCACGTTATTTATAAGCTTTGGATTTGGCAGAGAACTTGCAAAACGCTTGTCATCCGAAACAAGAACAAACAAAACTCATTGCAATTTGCTATCAAATACTTAGGTGATTCCGTTTTTTCCGTCTCTTAGGCCGAGAAAATCGAATTTTGGATGCTTTCTTGTTTATTCCCACTCAACGGTAGCCGGAGGCTTGCCGGTGATGTCGTACACTACGCGGTTGATGCCCTTGACCTCGTTCACTATGCGCGAGGACGCGCGGCCGAGCAGAGTATGTGGGAGAGGAGCGTATTCGCAGGTCATGAAATCGTTCGTCTGAACGGCCCTCAGCGCCAATGTGTAATCGTAGGTTCTGCTGTCGCCCATGACGCCAACCGAACGTAAATTGGTAAGCACCGCAAAATACTGATCCGCGTGAACGCGCGAACGCTTCATTTCCTCGCGGAAGATGGCGTCGGCATCACGCAGGATATCAAGCTTCTCGGGC
>JBAXZA010000273.1:0-3040 GCA_041670545.1 Eubacteriales bacterium
GCGATGCACGGAATTCGGTATAACGGCTGACGCGGCATACTGTTCCGCCCTCCTCGTCGACCCCGATGAGCATAGGAATACCGACGGCGTCCTGATATGACGCTATCGCCGCTTTCACCTCGTCTGCCGTCTTGTTTTTAAAATCCTGACCGAACAGTATGTATCCGCCAAGCTGATATTCGGCGGCGTCGGCAGCCGCCCCAATGTCCGGACAGCGTGCGAAGAACAGCTGACCTACCTTCTGATCGAGCGTCATTTCCGCGAGCAGCGATGTCGCGTACAGTTCATCGGCTGGAGTCAAAGCATCGGTTTCAACGGCGGTAGTTTCAACGGCTTCAGTAACAGTTTCAAAGCTCTGCACTGACGTGTCCATCACATTACTGACGTCTGTCGCCGCGCAGGACATGAGTGTCAGCGGCAGCAGCAGAAATGTAACGGAAAAACGTAAAAAAGCGCCTGCGCGGGATAATTGGGAATTCATCGGCATTGATCCTTTCATATGTGGGAAACATAAATTATATTATATCAGTTTTACTTTTCCAATATGTCATATTTAACGCTTTAAATAATTCCGCGTATTCAGAACCCCGCAATAGTCTTATTCAAGACCGTCGCGTCGAAGAAGCGGATTAAAACCACCGGTGGTAACCACGCCGGAATCGGACAGACGATCGAGCGCTCCCATAACGGCTCCGAGCTGTAAAACCGTTTCGGTGTATTCATTTTTGCCGGTATGATGTTCGGCGGAGAAGCAGCCGGTGTAGCCGTTCTCACAAAGCTTGCGGATAACTCCTTCGATATCTCCGGTGCAGGTTTTATAATCGAGATGGGTGTGCATCGCAAAACGTGCCGCGCGTTCGAAGCCATGTTCGCTGTCGTCGTCCCATGGCTTCACATGGAATAATATTCCATAAGCGGGATTTGATACGGTGCTGTATATCGCTTCCATATTGCCGATGAGCAGCGACGCTCCCCAATGGTTCTCAGGACCTACGCGGAAACCGGATTCGGCGGCAATATGAGCATATTCGGCATAAGTTTTTCCGACATAATCGAGCTGTTCAGCCGTCAAAGGAGTTTTATCGCGAACTCCGACATCGATGCGTATCGTCTTTGCGTCAAGCGTGCCGGCAATATCCAGCCAACGCAGCGCCTCCTTTTTATGCTGTGCGCGAATATCAGGATCGTCGTCCCATAGGTGCGGGCCGTCTACACATAAGTTAACAAGCGTGAGATCGCGTTCTCCAAGTGCGGTTTTGACTTTTTGCACATAATCGTTATCGGTGGAGATGAACATCCCGTTCCAGATGTCGGCGGTCAGCAGATTCATGCGATAGCGCACGGTTTCAAGATAGCCGAAAAGATCCATCATACCCGCTCCGAGCAGCCCGTGAAAGGAATATGACGCGAGTGCGACATTTTTCATGTTGTTATCCCTCTTTTTTACAATATATTATACGGTATACCGCATTTTATTACAAAGTATATACCAAATACGTTAAAATGTCAATCTTATGCTGCCAAATTCACAAAAAGACCGCATTATAAACACCGAAATAAATGAAGGAGAAACACACAAATGAATCTATTCCGACGAATATTCGCGCGTCCTTCCGGTGAAATATACGAATCGTTTCCGGTTGCGGCGCTGCTGACCTTGTCCGGAGGTTTTCAGGACGCCTATACCTACTATTGCCGCAGCGGTGTTTTCGCTAACGCGCAGACCGGCAATATTGTATTCATGGGAGCAAACGTCTTTTCCGGCAAATGGGATATTGCTCTGCGCTATGCGGTTCCGGTTCTGGCGTTTACCATCGGTATTTATATCGCCGAGGCCATTCACCGCAGAAAAAGGTATATTAAATCGCTAAAATGGCGTCAAATAATACTGTTATTTGAATTTTTTGTTCTTTTTACAGTTGGTTTTATCCCGCAGAGTTTAAATATACTCGCAAATTCACTCGTTTCGTTCGTGTGTGCGCTTCAGGTTCAGACCTTCCGCCGAGTCAACGGCAGTGTTTACGCGAGTACAATGTGCATAGGGAATATACGCAGCGCGACCGAGGCTTTCGGAGATTATATCAGTACCCGCGAAAAAAGCGCTCTCGCGAAATCAGCCGATTATCTCACGATAATCATATTTTTCGCGGTCGGCGCAGGTATCGGAAGCCTTTCCGCGGGAAAATTCGGCGGCCGCGAAATATGGTTTTCCGCAGCGCTCATGCTTGTATGCTTCACTCTGATGTTTATAAAACCGCACGACGACGCTTCGTCAGGCGCTTGACATCAATGTGACAAAGCGTTATAATATACTTTGATTTGGGCTTGTTCGTAAAATCGCTGCAAACTGTCAAATTGTATAAAAGTATATTGAAAAGTTTGTACTACACCGAAAATATGAAAGTGAATTATTAATAATGACGATAAAACTATACGAAACGGACAGTCATATGTCTGAATTTGACGCGGAGGTTCTGTCCTGCACCGATGTAAATGGCAGTTATGCCGTCGTGCTCGACCGCACTGCATTTTTTCCGGAGGGCGGCGGACAGCCGTGCGACACCGGAATGCTCGGATTAGCGCAGGTGCGCGAAGTTTCGGTTAAAAACGGCATCATAACGCACCTTACCGACCGTACGCTCAATATCGGAGAACGAGTTCACGGCACTGTCGACTGGGATAAACGCTTCGGACATATGCAGAGTCACAGCGGAGAGCATATCGTATCCGGACTCATTCATCGCAAATATGGTTTCGACAATGTAGGCTTCCACATCGGCAGCGAGGATGTCACCATCGATCTCAACGGTACGCTCGACCGTGCGCAGCTCGACGAGATCGAGGATATGGCAAACGACGCCGTTTACCGAAACGTTTCTATAACAGCGGAGTATCCGCCGGCTGAAACGCTCGCGTCGCTGCAATATCGCAGTAAGCTCGCGCTTACGGAAAACGTCCGTATAGTTACAGTCGAGGGCTGCGACGTCTGCGCCTGCTGCGCGCCGCACTGTAACCATACAGGCGAGATCGGCATGATAAA
>JBAXZA010000274.1:0-3028 GCA_041670545.1 Eubacteriales bacterium
AACAGGAGCGGTGAAATCATATGCTCCCGTGCCGCCGTTCGGCTCAGCTGTGTCGGAATCTTTTTTTGCGAGAGTATCGGCGTCCGATGTGCCGCTGCCACCGTTCGCCGTATCGTCAGTCTGGGCGCTGTCTGACGTTTCCGTCTGCTCTGCGCCGCCCTGTGTGCCGGCTGGCGTATCAGTCGTGCCGCCATCTTTATTGAGTGTGTCTTTATCTTCTTCCTGTATGGCGGTCAGCATGAAAGCCGGCATCGCCATCGCCTCGCTCGGTTCGCATATCTCCGTGCAGACGCTCGGACTGAACTGTATGCGGGGCTGAGTCAGCGGTGCGGTGTCGGACGGACGTCCCGTATCTCCGTCCGCGGCGCCGATCGCGCTGGCATTCAACAGCATAGCAAACACCAAGGACACGGCTGCCGCCCCGTGTCCAAAGGATTTTGCACGCATTTATCTTACCTCCGTAGGGCAATATATGTATATTACGTTACTTTTTATTAGTTAGAATGTGTCTTAGGCGAAATGTTATCTCACCTTATAATTATTATAACATAAGACGTCGAAAATTGCAATATTGTTTCAATTTTTTTTCGTTACAAAAAGAGAATTATCGTCGTTATGCCAAGTCGCTTTATGTTAAATATGCACAATATTTTTAAAGCTGTAGGGCACATATCAATATAGCTGAAAACTACGAGTTTATGAACATTTCACATTCAAACCGGCGAACCGGAAACCGCGCAAAAAAATGTTTTTCAGGTTATTAGAGGAAATAATTTGGTAAACTATACCTATATAATTATTTACATATCGTTTTGTCATTTTTTGTCACCGATTCTATATTATCATCAAAATCGAATGAAAGAGACTCACGTTTATATTCTAATTTTTACATAGTATTTTTGTCAATCGGCAAGTCGACGGTTTTAGGGGGTGTTTTTTATTAAAAATAGATGCTGATTGCTCCTTGACAAACCTCATTGACATACTATATAATAGATATGCTCAGTTACAAACCACAATATATTGTGGTTTCCGCGCCGGATGCAAAGCCGTTATGCTCCGGCGCATTTCAGTCCCCGTATGCGCAAATCAAAACGCAGCGGAGCGCGGGAAGACTTCCCGGACGCTATTGCAGACATACAAAAACAAACGATTGACGATAAATTTACCGCACACACAAAACGAAAAGGGGAATATAAATGATAACCAAAATAATAAAACGCGACGGACGGGAAGCCGCGTTCAATATAGAAAAAATAACGAACGCCATTTTCAAGGCGGCGCAGTCGGTCGGAGGACGCGACTACGACACCGCGATGGCACTTGCCTGCAAGGTCGCCGAGCGAGTGGAGGAGGATTGCAAGAAGGACGGCAGTATTCCGACGGTCGAGCAGATACAGGACACCGTTGAGAAGGTGCTGATCGAGAGCGGTCACGCGCGCACCGCAAAGGAGTTCATCATCTACCGCGCGGAGCGCACACGCATTCGCGAGATGAACACCGGACTTATGAAAATATACGAGGATCTGACATTCAAGAGCGCCGCCGACAACGATATCAAACGCGAAAACGCCAACATCGACGGCGACACCGCCATGGGAACAATGCTCAAATACGGCAGCGAGGGCGCGAAGCAGTTCGATGAGCTGTTCGTTTTAGATCCCGAGGTCGCAAAAGCACATAAAAGCGGCGATATACATATTCACGACCTCGATTTCTATACTCTGACCACCACCTGCTGCCAGATCGACATCGAAAAGCTGTTTAAAAACGGCTTCTCCACCGGTCACGGACATCTGCGTGAGCCGCAGGATATCGCAAGCTACAGCGCGCTCGCCTGCATCGCAATTCAGGCGAACCAGAACGATCAGCACGGCGGACAGAGCATACCTAATTTCGATTACGGCATGGCCCACGGCGTCAAAAAGACCTACCGCCGCCATTTTATCCACAATCTGGAGAAGGCGCTCGTTCTGCTCACAGATGAGAAGGACGCGGTCACGCTTTCAAAGGAAATAGTCGACTCCTGCGGCTATCCGACCTATGGCGAAGAGCATGACTTCAGAGAAACCTTCCGTGCCGCCCTCTCCGGACGCTACGATGCCGAAACCGCACGCAGGCTCGAAAGCTTTACATACCGCTACGCCAAGAGCGAAACCGAGCGCTCAACCTATCAGGCGATGGAAGCGCTCATTCATAACCTCAACACCATGCACTCGCGCGCCGGCGCTCAGATACCGTTCAGCTCCTTAAACTACGGCATGGATACCACGCCGGAGGGCAGACTGGTTATAAAAAGCGTACTGCTCGCCACCGACGCCGGACTCGGACGCGGCGAAACACCTATCTTCCCGATTCAGATTTTTAAAGTCAAAGAAGGCGTCAACTACAATCCGGGTGATCCCAGCTACGACCTTTTCAAGCTCGCCTGCAAGGTTTCGGCTAAGCGTCTTTTCCCCAACTTCTCATTTATCGACGCTCCTTTCAATAAAATGTATTATAAAGAGGGCGATCACGACACCGAAATCGCCTATATGGGCTGCCGCACACGCGTCGCCGCCAATTATTACGATCCCTCGCGCGAAACGTTCGGCGGACGCGGAAACCTCAGCTTCACATCGGTCAATCTGCCGCGTATCGCGATCAAGGCAAAGGGCAACGTCGACTGGTTCTTCGAGGAGCTTGACCGCAAGATCGAGCTTGTAGTCGGACAGCTGCTCGCCCGCTTCAAGATACAGTGCTCCAAGCGCGTCCGCAATTATCCTTTCCTCATGGGCGAGGGCATATGGCTTGATTCCGAAAAGCTCGGCCCCGACGACAATATAGGCGAGGTGCTCAAGCATGGCACGCTCACCATCGGCTTCATCGGACTCGCCGAAGCGCTCAAGGCGCTCACCGGCTATCATCACGGCGAAAGCGCCGACGCGCAGAATCTGGGACTTGAGATAATCGGCTTCATGCGCCGCCGTATGGACGAAGCGACCGTGAAATACGGCCTCAACTTCTCCGTCATCGGTACTCCCGCCGA
>JBAXZA010000275.1:0-2993 GCA_041670545.1 Eubacteriales bacterium
ATAAGCGGGATAACGCGGTGAGATCCGAGCGCCGCAGTAATGACATTTTCCGCGCAGATACAGCCAGTTGAACACCGGTATCATCTGCCACGGCGCGAGATGATGACGGCACGACGGACATTCCGAACGACCGTATACAAAATCAAGCCCACGGGGAACGCGGTAGATAACGACGTTCAGAAAGGAAAACACCGAAGCGCCGAGCATAAACAGTACGAACCATATGAGCGCGTACAGCACCTTTATCCAAATTTCCAGAATCTCCGCCTCCCGTCGTATGTGGCCGCGCATTTAGCAGCATTTCGGCTTTCGGATACATGAAATGCAGGGGCTGACGCCATTGATTTCTCCCGAAAGCTTTTATTCAGAGGTTTATTAAAGCAATTCCGCGTCCGATACGCCGGCGCTTATACTATTTTAACTCAAAAGCTGATATTTTGCAATACCGAAGTGACTTTTTTCGTCAGTTTCTGCCGAATTTTCCTATCCGGATGTGCAAATCGAATACTTTTTATTCTCACGGTTTGCAATATGCGCTGATTTGAAAAAAAAATCCTCCCTATCGGAAAACACTTCCGCACAGGGAGAATCGCCTTTGGATCATAAGCACCGGGCAGCCGGATTGAGATATCCGGACCGTGCTATCCTATGATTCGGCCGGCTGTATAAACCGTCCAGCTGCCTTCGCCGGAATCTTCGTCCGAAATACCGTAGACGGCGGTATAACCGTTTTTCGTATAGAGCATAGCGCGGACGCCGTAGCCGTCCTCGCCGGAACGCAGAATTACAAATTCAGCGTCGCTGCCGGACAGCGCGCGCACATCCTCCTCCGCACTCGCCGTAAGACCGCTTTCGGTCGTCGGATCGCGGAATGGCTCATTGAGCGCGCAGCAGGTTTTTGAAGCCGCTATGACCGCGACACGCAGCATTCGCGCGTCAGACAGCACGAGTCTTGCTTCGCTGCGGCAGTATGGCGCCGTACAGAGCGGCGGCGGCCGCGGCAGCCGCTATAAGCACAGCGAGGACGATGGCGACTATCTCGCCGAACGTCCATCGTCTGCTCCGCTTCTCCGGCGGGTTATATGTCATTGTTAGTTATGTGTCAGGCTTTTGTTGTTACTGCATCTGTTTTATTGCACTCAAATGTGCCGGTTGAATTGCTTCTTGTAACAGTATAATTACCTGCTGTATAAGAGAAATTGCTGATTGCACCGTCTGCTCCATATGTTATCGTAGCGGAATAGGTTGTTGCTACTTCAGCCAATTTGCTTATATCTGCATCCAAACCAGTACCTGTTGTAGTATTTGTCACAGTGATTGTCGCAGCTGTCATATCCCCATTCAAGCCGTAATCTTCTGAAAGAACGGTCTGTGCGGCGAGATATACGCTTCTTGCTTCGGCTATGTAACGCTTCTCGTTTGCTTTGTCGATATATCCTGCGAGAGAGGGGATCATGATAGCCGCGAGGATCGCGAGAATGACGAGAACGACGATGACTTCAACGAGTGTGAAGCCCTTTTTGTTTTTTCTGAATTTTTCTAACATTAAAATACACCTCATTAAATAAAATTTTTTTACACCTGACCTTGATATATTATATACCAATTATGCATTGTTGTCAAGATATTTTGGTGAATTTCGTCATATTGGAGCAATATTTAGTCTTTTTTGTTGAATTTGCCGTTGATATACCTACGGGTTTTGACCGATATGTTTATGATATCGGCGTGGAATAAATATTTTATTAAAATTTCAAGCGTGTGCCGCCGCTTATTCCTCGTTTTCCTCGGAATTGAAATCCATTTCACCGAGATTGAAGCACTCGATATAGCGAGAGGTCACATATTCCGTTCCGTTTCCTCCGGCACTTACCTTCAGCGTCATTTTTATGTAATTTCCCCCCTTATATTCAAAGGTGAGCGACGTTATTTTCATTCCCATATAGGTTTTTGACGGATAATACCATGTGGTTTCGGGATTTATCGTGACTTCGCCGCTTTTTATCTCTCGATACAGCTTTGTATATTCTCCCGCACGGCTTTCTGCGTCATTTTCCTCCGGCGGGTACGCCTCTGCCGACATTATCAGCTGATTATGGTTTTTATCACGGCATTTTATGACGATTCCGCTTTCTGCTGTTTCTTTGTTTTCCAAAGCTTCGGCGTTCTCATATATTCTCACCTCGCCCGACGAGCATGAAAGCTCGCTCTCGATATCCTCCGCGATAATCGACGCTACACTTCGCGCTTTGACGAGATTGCTCACCCGCACATAGACGTTGGAGAACGATATCAGAACGGTCAGCGCCGTGGCGAGCAGCACCGCGAGCAGTGCAAACGATACGATAACCTCCACAAGCGTAAAGCCGCCGTTCGCGGAATATGTTCGCTTCATGCGTTTTACAGGCTTTTTCACGGTTCAGCCTCCTCCGGCCCGGCTTCAAACCAGTATACGGCGGCGCTTTTATCATCCTCCGACGGCTCAATCGCGCCCAGCCGGGCTTTCAGCGTCCCGCTGTCCGATGTTATGCCTATGATCCTGATATCCACCGTGATATCGCTGTATATGCCCTCCGGTATGCCGGATAAGCGCGCTTCGTAATAACGGTTGAGCCTGTCCTCGGAGCTTTGGCGCACACGCTCGCTTTCGGCGGCGATATTGTTCGCCGTCGCGACCGACGCCGTAACCATCGCTATACCGATGAGCAGTATCGCGAACGCCGTCAGCACGCTGATTATTGTAAAGCCGCCGCTGCCGCGCAGAACGCGGCTGATTTTGCGTACACCCATTCTCATTCGCCCTGCCATGTCCAGTACCACCCCCATTTTATCTCCGAATAATCCTCCGCTCCGGCCGGAATCGTACCGTTCGCGCTATACCGCGTTACCACAGTGTAGCTCTCGCCGCGATATTCGCATTTCACCGTTACCACAAGCTCACAGGGAAGCTGAAGCATAACGGTTTTATCGTTTTCGCTGTCGCCGAGGACATC
>JBAXZA010000276.1:0-2985 GCA_041670545.1 Eubacteriales bacterium
CAGTCCCATGCCGGCTATATCGCCTCCGCCCTCTGTGCCGTCGGGATCGGATATGCTTCTGCCGAGCATCTGCATTCCTCCGCATATGCCGAACATCGGCGTGCCGCGCGACGCCGCCTTCAAAAGCTCCGCTTCAAGCCCGCTCTGACGAAGCCATTTCAAGTCGGCTATGGTGCTTTTTGTTCCCGGCAGTATGATCATATCCGGAGAACCAAGCTCATAAACATTTTTAACATAACGCAGAGACACCGTTTCAAAACGCGAAAACGGCGAAAAATCCGTAAAGTTGGAGATTCGCGGCAGACTGATAACAGCGATATCGATATCTCGCCGCGCTCCGGCACTCAGACGCTCGCTGAGGCTGTCCTCGTCGTCGATATCAACTCTGACATACGGCACAACGCCGGCGCATGGAATCTTCACAAGATCATATAGCATATCAAGTCCGCTTCCGAGTATCGAAACATCGCCGCGAAATTTGTTTATAACGGTCGCTTTTACCATCGCTCGCTCCTCTGCCTCGAGCAGCTCGAGCGTACCGTAAAGCTGCGCGAAAACCCCGCCGCGGTCGATATCTCCCACGAGCAGCACCGGCGCGCGCGCCATCTTTGCCATGCCCATATTGACGATATCGGTCGTTTTCAGATTTATTTCCGCTGGACTTCCCGCTCCCTCAAGCACCATTATATCGTGCGATGAGGCGAGCGTGTCGTAGGCTCGCATGATATCGGGTATGAGCTGCGTTTTATATTTAAAATAGTCGACGGCGCGCATATTGCCGCGAACCTCTCCGTTTACGATCACCTGTGAGCCTACGTCGGTCGTCGGCTTTAACAGTATGGGGTTCATCAGCACGGACGGCTTGAGCTTAGCAGCCTCCGCCTGCACTACTTGTGCGCGTCCCATCTCAAGTCCTTCGTCGGTGATGAACGAATTGAGCGCCATATTCTGCGATTTGAACGGCGCGACGGAATATCCGTCCTGCGCGAAAATACGGCAAAGAGCGGCGCAAAGCAGGCTTTTGCCGGCGTTTGACATCGTTCCCTGCACCATTATCGGTTTAGCTTTCATTTTTTTATAATCTCCCGTATGTTATCGATGAGAAGATCGTTTTCCGCGCGGCTTCTGACCGCGATCCTTACGAAGCCATCTCCCAAACCGACATAATTTGAACAGTCGCGGACGAGTATCCTGCGCGAAAGCAGCTTCTCATAGAGAGGTATTTCACTATGAAGCAGCAAATAGTTCGCCTCTCCGCCGTAAACCGTGATTCCCAACTCGTCCAGCAGCGACGAAATTCGACATCGTTCGGCATTTATATAATCCACACAGCCGAGCAGCCATTCGTCACAGCCGAGCGCCGCGACTCCCGCCGCCTGAGCGAGCGACGACACATTCCAGCACTGTGTTTTTGCGGACATTCTCCCGAGAAACCCGCCGTCGCCGCACATACCATAGCCAAGACGAACTCCCGCCATTCCGTAGCTTTTGGTAAACGCTTTCAATATAAACACATTCGGACAGCATTCTATGATGCGCGATGTGTCATATTTATCAGGCTGACCGGAAAGATCGAGAAAACAGAAATCGCAGAAAAGCTTCGTTTTGGCGGACAGGCAGGAATCGGCAGTAGCGTATAAAAGCGCTTTATCAACGGTGATACCAGTAGGATTATTGGGTGAGCAGAGGAAAACCGCGCTGTAATCCGAAAAATTCACGTTCAATATGCGATCGGTCAGCGCAAAGCCGTCGTCACGGGCAAGATAATAATATTCTGCACCGATATCAGCGGCTTTAAGCGCACTCTCATATTCGCAGAAGGCGGGCGAGATCACAAGCGCAGGTTTTCCCTTCGGCAGAGCGTATGCGAACTGATATATCAGCTCCGCCGCGCCGTTTGCGCAGATTATATTTTCATACGGCACGTTTTCATGCGCCGACAGAGCGTGCCGGAGCGCGGTGCAGTACGGATCGGGGTACGCGCAGCAGCCGGAAACGGCATCGGTCAGCGCGTTTTTGACGGCGTCCGGCATACCGAACGGGTTTATATTGACCGAAAAATCGAGATCGACAGAATTTTCGTATATATCTCCGCCGTGCAGACTTTTTTTGTTTATAAGCATAATATTATCACAGCCGCGCGGACAGCGGTGCAGAGCAGCAGCGCCGCCGCTGACGCCGCGTACATAAGAGCTGACGCGCGGGTTATATCCTTGTATTCGATTTCACGCAGAGGATCGCCGATATATTCCTTTTTATGCCAAACTCCGCCATAACGCGCGTCGCCGGCAAGACGTATTCCGAGCGCGCCCGCGCATACGGCTTCAGTCTGCGCCGAATTGGGACTTGCGTGCTTATAACGGTCGCGCTTATATATTTTCATTGCGTTCGAGCCGTTCTGACGGCATAACGGCGCGACTGCGATCATAAGCAGAGCCGATATTCGCGCCGGTATGTAATTTACAAAATCGTCGAGCTTTGCTGCCGCGCGTCCGAAATACATATATTTATCGTTTTTATAGCCTATCATCGAATCCATTGTATTTATCGATTTATATAAGAATCCGCCTACCGCGCCGAACAGAAACATCCACAGAATCGGCGCTATAACACCGTCCGAACTGTTTTCAGCTACCGTTTCAACAGCGGCGCGGCAGATTCCGTTGCCGTCGAGGACATCGGTATCGCGCCCGACGATCATCGCGACATTTTTGCGTGCGCCATCGATATCTCCCGCTTCAAGCGATTTTTCCACCTTGACGCTTTCCCGCACAAGCTGACGCGCGGCGAGAAGCTGGGCGCACATTATGCTTTCGACGGCGAAATATATCCACGGATCTATCTTCCACGCCATGAACAGTAAAAGTGCCGGTACAGCGCCCGAAAGAAGCATTACGATCAGCGCGAGAACAAGTCCGCGCCGAAAATCGCTTCCTCCGCTTTTTCCGCGACGGAGCGCTTTATCAAGCCGCGATATCAGTGAAC
>JBAXZA010000277.1:0-2983 GCA_041670545.1 Eubacteriales bacterium
ATTCCCTTCGACCGCGCGTCGGCAAAACCTCCGGTAATATTCGATTTCCGGATGAACGCTGAAAAATAACGCAAAACTCATACAAAGAGATTCAGCGTCATAATAACATATATACCATCATTTTATATAAGTTAAGGAGTGTGTCAAATGGCATCTGTTTCATTTAAGTGTCCAAACTGCGGCGGACCGATGATACTCGAACCGTCAAGCGGTAAATTCAAGTGCGAATACTGCGACAGCCGCTTTGCGGAGGATTATCTCGTCAAGCTCGCGGCTGAGGAAGAATCGAAGAAAAACGTTCAGGATACCGCCGCGAGCGAACAGGCGCAGGATAAGGACGGCGACGGCATACCGGATACGCCCGCCGACGGCGAGGACGATTTTTCAGATCACAACAGCGTTTACAACTGTCCGAGCTGCGGCGCTCAGCTCGTCATGGACGATACGACGGCGGCGACCTACTGCTATTACTGTCAGAATCCGGTCGTCCTCGCGGGACGTCTGACGCGCGATATGCGTCCGGATAAGATAATTCCCTTCTCGATCGACAAAAAAACAGCGTCAGACAAATTCTTGAGCTGGGCAAAAAGCAAAAAATTCGTTCCACGCAGCTTTTTTGACAAAAAGGGCATAGATAAGCAGAATGGCGTTTATTATCCCTATTGGTGTACCGACGTCAGCTACGACGCGTCGTTTTCGGGCAGCGGAACGCATACCTCCTCTGCCACGACTGCAAAGGAGATAATCACCAAAACCGATCATTACAAGGTGGAGCGCGAGGGCGACGTCGAGCTTCACAACATCATGCGCCCGGCGCTTTCGAAGGCCGACCGCAAGCTCTCCGACGGAATACATCCCTATACGCTGTCGGACGACTCGGTCAAGGACTTCTCGATGGCATATCTTTCGGGCTTCATGGCGGAAAAACGCGACATCGCGAGCGACAGCGTAACGTCTGATATCGACACCGAGGCGGACGGCTATCTGCGCGGGCTTCTGACCGCCGACGCCGGCTACGAGAGTCTGAGCGGTGATACAAAGAAAAAGCTGCTCGGACGCAAATTCAAATATATGCTTCTTCCGGCATGGGTATTTACATACAAAGGCAGCGACGGTAATTTGTACCATTATACAATGAACGGGCAGACAGGTAACGTCTGCGGCAAGCTCCCCATTGACAAGGGCAGGCTATGGGGCTGGACGGCTGGAATTTTCGCCGTAATAACTCTGCTCATCAGTCTGGGAGGTGCGTTCATATGGTAACGACCGTTAAAAAACGTATGCTTCGCGCGGCGGCAATGTTATTTATCGCAGTTATTATAGCGTCGGTAATGCCGACCTTCTGCTTCGCCGGTCAGCAGTATGTTTTCGACAACGCGGATCTGTTTTCACCCGATCAGGAAGAGGAGCTTAACGCTCTCTGCGAAAAATACAGCGAAAAATCCGAAATGAATTTCGCCATTATGACCTCCGATGAGGAAAACGGCGGAGTCATGCAATATGCCGACGACGCCTACGACGCGCTTTACTATGACGGTTCATATACGAGCGGCTGTCTGTTCCTCATCGATATGTACAACCGTAAGCCGTGGCTCACGACAAGCGGCGATATGATCGGGAAGCTGTCCGACAGCTTTATCGATGATCTCGTAAACGGTGATATTGTTCATGAGTATCTCGTGGACGGCGAATATAATGAAGCGGCGAAATATGTCATAGACGGTGTTTACGGACATATGTATAATTCGCTTTCAGCCGGCGAATTTATCGTCGCCGCGGTCATCGGCGCTATCGTCGCGCTCATCTTCAAGTTCAGCGTTTCACACGGCTATGAGCTTAAAGGCTCGCAGTACACCTATGACGTTAAATCCAACTCGAATGTCAAGCTGCGTGTCAAGACCGATGCCTTCACACATACCACAGTTACCCGTACACCGCGCTCCGATTCAAGCTCGAACAGCGGCAGCGGCGGCGGTTCATCCTCCCACACCTCCTCCAGCGGCAATTCACACGGCGGCGGCGGCGGACGTTCATTCTGAAACATAAAAAAGAGGTATGATATCATACCTCTTTTTTATTATATTTACTATTTTTCACGTTTCTTTGATATCCCGCGCATCCGCTCGCCCCTTGGAAAAACATAACGCGCAATGAGATTGGTTATCGCTATCGCAACCGCCATCACAGCTGCGCTCAGAAGCGCGCGCGCTCCGGCGTCGGCGGCACTGTCGTATTCGGCGCGGACGATATACAGCATCGTATGATAAAGTCCGATACCGGGAACGAGCGGAATAATGCCCGGAAATACGAATATCGTGGACGGCGCTTTGAATATCCTTGCCATTATCTCGCCGCAGACGGCGACGAAAAGCGTTCCGACGAAATATCCGAGTATTTCCTGCCGCCCGAAGCTGTATATCAGATCGTACAGCATATAGCCGACAGCACCGATCGCCGACGCCGGAATCAGAATACGTTTCGGCGGATTCATAAGCCATGTATAGAGCGCGACGGCGGCGAAACCGCAGAGCAGATCGCGCACCGCGACAAAGCCGGCGGAAAAAACTCCGTTCATATCGCTCCTCCGAGATAAACATAGAGCGACAGCACAACGCCGACGCCGCCAGCGAGCGACACGGCGGTCAGCATTACCTCGGCGAGCCGCGCTATGCCGGAAACGAGATCTCCCATGATGGTATCGCGTATAGCGTTGGTCATTGCGAGTCCCGGCAGCAGCGGTATGATCGCGCCGACGATGATTTTATCGATGCTTCCCGTCCCAGCTATCGCCGTCGCGCCGACCGCTATGGCGGCGATAACGATACCTCCGAGCAGGCTTATCGCGAAACGGTAGATATCGGGACGCTTTATCGACGAGGACAGCAGCTGAACGAGAAAGCCGCAGAACGCGGCGGTCAGGCAGTCGAACAGATTTCCGCCGTACAGCACCGTGAAAAACAAGGTCGATGCCGCCGCCACCGCC
>JBAXZA010000278.1:0-2978 GCA_041670545.1 Eubacteriales bacterium
GTAATGCTGACCGCGTCGCTTTTCTGCGTATGTTTCATATCAAAATAGACCCATGCAGCCGTCGGAACGCCGCTCTGGACGAACATACGTTTGGAAATATCCTTATCCATCGCCATAGCCGACGCGAGAGCCGCGCTGCCTGTATAGCGTATGCCGAAGGTATCGAAGGTCGCCTGAAGCTGACCGTTTTCGCCGATTCCGCCGTGCAGCGCGATGAAAACGACGTCGGCGATACGGCAGGCGTCGAGAATCCCGCGTCCAAGCTCCCCTCCGCCGTTGCGAACGCTGTATTCGCGGCGTAGTGCGGCAAGCTCCGGTTCGTCGGCGGGTATAGTATACGAATAGGTCAGACCGGTTTTGAACTGAGCCTGCGCATCACCGTCAAAGCCTATGTAGGAATCGCAGTATGCGACGCTGTGACCGCGCTCCGAAAGCGCCGTGGCGATCATAGCGCCGGACGAAAGCGAAACGTCGCGTTCGGGGCTGATGCCGCCGGATAATACCAATATTTTCATATATTACCTTCTGTAAACAAATTTGAGTTAATGTAGGTCAAATTATGTCCGCGCAGGCTCCGTGCCGTGCATTTCGATGAGCCGATAGCGGAACGCGTCGACGAGCGCCTGACGGCTCGCTTCGATGATATCGTTTGAAACGCCGACCGTGCGCCAGATATGTACGCCGTCGGTGGTTTCGATGGAAACGCGGACGACCGACGCCGTCGCGGTATTGGAATTGAGCACGCGCACCTTGTAGTCTGAGAGCCGCATATTTCCGACCTCCGGATAGAAGCTGGCGAGTGCGCGGCGCAGGGCAAGGTCGAGCGCGTTGACAGGACCGTCGCCCTCGGCGGCGGTGATCTCGGAGCGGTCGCCCACGCGTATTTTGATGAGCGCGGCACAGCTTTTTTCATCGGGCGCGAGATATGTGCCTTCGTTGATGGTCACAGAAAAGCGGACGAGGTCGAAGAAATCTCCGTCGCCGATCCCCATTTCGCGGCGTATGACAAGCGAAAGCGACGCTTCGGCGTCCTCGTAGCTGTAACCTCGAGCTTCAAGCTCCTTTATGCGTCGGACGGCGCGGATAACGCGTTCGTCGTCCTTGTCCGGGATATCGCCCGGCGCGGTCATGGTTTTCGCGATAACGGCGGCGCGTCCGGCGAGTCCGCTTATCAGAATATTGCGCGAATTGCCAACGTCCGCGGGATCGATATGCTCAAACGAGCGGGGATCCTTGCCCACGGCGTCGATGTGCGTTCCCGCCTTATGCGTAAAGGCGTAGCCGCCGACAAACGGTTCGCTTTCGTCGAAGCTGAGGTTTGCGATCTCGTTTATATGCCGCGCCGAGCGGGTGAGAGAGCGCAGTGCGCCGTCGGGAATACATGAGAAGCCGAGCTTGAGCTGCAAAAGCGGTATGAGCGTGTTTAGATTGGCGTTTCCGCACCGCTCGCCCATGCCGGATATCGTTCCCGAAACGATCGTCGCGCCGGATAATACCGCCGCTACGCTGCACGCCTCCGCCATACCGATATCGTTGTGGCAGTGTATGCCTATTTCGCCTTCCGGAAAATGTTTGCGCACTGCCGCCACTGTCATGCCGATAACGTCCGGCAGCATACCGCCGTTGGTGTCACATAGGATAACGGCGCGCGCTCCCGCCGCGAACGCGGTCTCAACGGTTTTGAGCGCATAGGCGGGATTGTCGGAATAGCCGTCGAAAAAATGTTCGGCGTCGAAATAAACTTTTTTGCCGGAATCGCTCAGATAAGCGACGCTCTCACGTATCATCGCCAGATTTTCCTCCGGTTCGGTGCGGAGTATGGTACGAACCTGATAAAGCGACGCCTTGCCGAACAGCGTAGCGCATTGAATATCGCTTTTGGCAAGCGCTGTGAGCGCCGCGCTGTCACATACGCTTTTGCCGATGTGACGTGTGCCGCAGAACGCCGATATTTCCATACCGCCAGACGCCGCCGATAATCTGCGGCAGAGCGATATATCAGCTTCCGAGCCGGAAAAATAGCCGGCTTCCGTACAGTATATGCCCAAACCGCCGAGCGTGTGAGCGATGCGCTCCCGGTCGTCGCCGGTGAACGAAATTCCCGCGCCCTGAGCGCCGTCGCGCAGTGTGGTATCAAATATTTTGATTTTCATTATTCAGAGGTTCCTCAAAATCTTACGCTTGAACGCGCGCTTCCTTCAGACTGATAACGTCGTCCGCCGTTGCCGCGCCGTGCTTTAATACGGCATCGTAAACGTCCATGCTCGTATATTTGTCAAACGAATACAGTCCGCGGCCGATAAGCTCGCGTTTGACCGTTTTGACGGCTTCGCGCAGCGGCGGCGACGCGTCGAGCGTCCGTTTTATATTATCGCAGAAGCTCTCGGCGGCGTTTATCGTATCGCGGTCGAAAAACCATATGTCAACGTTCCATTTTTCACCTTCGAATACAGCTTCAAAGCCATGAAACCAAACCTCTTTGCCGTCGGCGGTGATCTCGTGCTTAGCCTCGTACCAGCTCGGATGATATATGCCGAGCAGCAGGCTTGTCAGCTCATACAGCTTGGCGTCGGACATTCCGTCGTTAATGACGTCAATATCGAGGTCGCGCGCTTCCATGACGTTCATTACATAGCTGCCGACCGGATGAGGCTCGCCGTATCGGCTGAGCAGTCCGAAAAGTCCGCTGTCATAAAGCAGACGCCCGCAGCGCTCGCGAAGCATATCCATAGATATTCATTCTCCGTATTTTTATATATATGGAACATTATATCACACGACAGCTGCAAATGCAATAAATACGCTGTAAATGAAAAACAAAAATCGAACCGTCCTATTCGACGGTTCGATTCTTGTATAAAGAAAACCCCCAGCTAGGCTGGGGGGGTTCGGTAAATGCTATGCCTATACCTCTTGAATAAGTTAACTCCTTTTGATAAAATAGAAGTGCGGCTGCCAACTGCACAAAAAAATCAAAA
>JBAXZA010000279.1:0-2966 GCA_041670545.1 Eubacteriales bacterium
GCTTTCGCAGAAGCTCGCCATCGAGTGCAACGACGATATCGACGACCTGCTCGAAAAACGTTACCGCAAATTCCGTAAAATCGGAGAGATAACCGGCGATACGGTAAATTATTGAATTAAATTACATAATTACGCAGTTATGTAATTATGTAATAACATAAAAACGGCTTCCGATATCAGATATCGGAAGCCGTTTTTCGTTATATAATGTCAGAGCAGAGTTTCGATCCATTCGACAGACAATTTTATCCATTGAGCGATGCGGGGGTTTAAATATTCCGGATTACCGCTTTCGGTTTCGTGATTGCAGAGAGCCATGCCATGAGGTCCGTGCGGATAGATGTGGGACTCAAATTTTATACCATTTTCCGCGTATTTTGCCGCCATATAGAGCGCGTTTTTGACCGGAACGACTGGATCGTCGGATGTGTGCCAGAAGAACGCGGGAGCGCTGTCCGAGTCGACATGATCGGCGGGCGACCAGCGAAGCTTCTCCTCGTCGGTGACGCACTTGCCGCCAATACCGACAGTTACCTCGTCGAAAAGGAATTCGTCCTCTCTGGAAGCAGAAAATGCGGTAACAGCATACGATAAAATAACGCCGTCAGGACGGTTTATACCATATGGCATACTTCCGCAGAAGCGCGCAAGCTCCTCGTCCTTCCACATTGACGCAAGGCACGCTGCGAGATGTCCTCCGGCGGAAAAACCGACCGCAAAGACTCTTTTGGGGTCGATATTGAGCTTTTCGGCGTTGTCGCGTATGTATTTTATCGCAAGCGACGCCTGTGCGAGCGGACGCGGGAAACGAGCGAGGTCGTTTATCGAATAGCGGAGCACGAAGGTATTGAAGCCGGCGGCATAATACTGCCGCGCGATGGGTTCGGCCTCGCGGTCGGAGCGCATATGATAACCGCCGCCCGGAAGAACGAGCATCGCGGGACGTTTGGTCAGATCCATTTCGCGGGAAAGCTCAGCGACGCAGCAGTCGAGCGTCACGGTATCGTCGTTTTTGTCAAGATATATACGTTCGCAAGTCATAATTTTCACCTCAGAGATTGTTGTTATTCTGATTATACCACTAATTCCCCGAAAGTCAACATAAAAACGTTTGAAACTATTGCAATCGGGATGAAAATTTGTTATTATATGTAAAGGAACATCTGTATAATGTGTAATTCATCGGCGCAAATGTTGCAATACAATGGCTAAACGCCCTTGATTTCAACGCGCTGGCGAATTAATCAGAGGTTCCTAAAGAAGAAAAATTATAACGTCTATAACATTGCTGGAGGTATTTATTTTGAAACGAATACATTTGATTTCCAACGCGCATCTCGATCCCGTTTGGCAGTGGGAATGGGAGGAGGGCGCCGCCGCCGCCGTTTCCACCTTCCGCTGCGCCGCCGATTTCTGCGAAGAATTCGGAGATTACGTTTTCTGCCACAATGAAGCGCTGCTTTATTCATGGGTGGAAGAATACGAGCCAACGTTATTTGAGCGTATAAAACGTTTGGTTTCCGAGGGCAAATGGCATATCATGGGCGGCTGGCATCTCCAGCCCGACTGCAATATGCTTTCCGGGGAATCGTTCGTGCGCCAAATTCAGTCGGGCAGGGAATATTTCAAGGCAAAATTCAATGCCGTCCCGACGACAGCGATCAATTTCGATCCGTTCGGTCATACGCGCGGGCTTGTTCAGATGCTTGCGAAAAGCGGCTATGACAGCTATATGTTCTGCCGTCCCGACAACGGCAGCTGTCCGCTTCCCGCCGACACCTTCACATGGGTGGGCTACGATGGCTCGAGCGTTATCGGACGCCGTGTCGGAGAAGGCTATGGCAGCGGGCTTGGTCATGCCGTGGATAAAATAAAGTCTGTGATCGACCGCGATAAGGACGAAGATTTCACCGTCTGCCTGTGGGGAGTCGGCGATCACGGCGGCGGAGCGTCGCGTGAGGATCTGCGCGCTATCGATACGCTGAAAGCCGAAATGAGTGAGCGCGGCGTTGAGGTGATACATTCGACGCCAGAAGCATATTTTGCCGAGGTAAAAGCAAAGGGCGGTCTGCCGACGCATGAAAACGACCTCAACGCGTGGGCGGTCGGCTGCTACACCTCTCAGATCCGCATAAAGCAGAAGCATCGTCTGCTGGAGAATACGCTCTATTCGGTCGAGCGTATGTGCGTCCACGCCGAGCGCGAATGCGGCATAAAATATCCGTCCGAGGAGTTGAAATCGGCGCAGTATGATCTTATGACAGCTGAGTTCCACGATTCGCTGCCCGGCTCGTCAATACAGCCGGTCGAGGATATGGCGCTGCGTCAGCTCGATCACGGTCTGGAGATACTGTCGCGCGTCCGCGCCCGTATGTTCTTCGCGCTCGCGCAGGGACAGCGCGCGGCGTCCGAGGGAGAGATACCGATTCTTGTGTATAATCCCCATCCGTATCCGGTCGAGGGTGATTTCGAGTGTGAATTCATGCTCTGGGATCAGAACTGGAAAGACGAGTTTTCAAATCCCGTCGTATATCATAACGGCGCGGCAATTCCGTCGCAGTCGGAGAAGGAAAACAGCAATCTGCCGCTCGACTGGCGCAAGCGGGTAGTATTTCACGCCGTGCTCGAGCCAATGCAGATGAACCGTTTTGACTGCAAGATTGAAACGCTGCCAAAGAAACCCGTACCGATAATGCCCTCGGATACCAACGCCTTCGTTTTCGACGGCGCGGGGCTTCACGCGGAAATATCTCGCGCGACTGGACTTATCGGCAAGCTCACCTATAACGGACGAAAATTGCTTGCTGACGGCGCGTTTGCGCTCGAGGTCATGGCGGATAATACCGATCCGTGGGGAATGACGGTCAGCGGCTGGACGGAGAAAATAGGAGAATTCACGCTGCTGTCGACCGAGGAAAGCACTAAATTTTCAAATGTCGATTCGCCGCTTCCGCCGGTTCGCATAA
>JBAXZA010000280.1:0-2954 GCA_041670545.1 Eubacteriales bacterium
CTCGCGATCCTCCGGGTAGTTATCGACGATAACTTTGATCGGATTCAGCACCGCAACGCGTCGCGGCGCTGTTTCGTTCAGCTCGTCGCGGATACACGATTCGAGCATACGGATATCGACAAGGCTGTCCGCCTTCGACACTCCTATGCGCGTGCAGAAATCGAGTATTGACGCGCCGGTATAGCCGCGGCGGCGCAGTCCGCACAGGGTGGGCATACGCGGGTCGTCCCAACCGTCGACCTGTCCGCCCTCAACCATCGAACGCAGAAAACGTTTGGACAGAACGGTGTTTGTGATGTTGAGCCGCGCGAACTCGATCTGGCGAGGTTTCGCCGTGACTCCGGAATTTTCGATAACCCAGTTGTACAGCGGACGGTGTATCTCGTATTCAAGCGAACAGAGCGAAAAGGTAATGCCTTCAAGCGCGTCCTGAATCGGGTGCGCGAAATCGTACATCGGGAAGATGCACCATTTCGTCCCCTGACGATGATGCTTTACATATTTTATACGGTAAATGACCGGATCGCGCATCCAGAAATTGCCCGATTCAAGGTCAATTTTAGCGCGCAGAGTATATTTGCCCTCGGGAAATTCACCGTTTTTCATGCGTTCGAACAGGTCGAGACTCTCCTCCGCCGGACGATCGCGCCACGGCGATTTTGCCGGATGTGTGAGGTCTCCGCGGTATTCGTCCATTTGCTCGGGCGTCAGCTCGCAGATATACGCAAGTCCCTTTTTGATAAGTCCGACAGCAAGCTCGTAGTCCTTATCGAAATAATCCGAACCGTAATAAAAACGCTCGCCCCAGTCGAAGCCCAACCAGTGGATATCCTCCTTAATGGCGTCGATATATTCGACGTCCTCCTTGGCAGGATTGGTGTCGTCCATACGAAGGTTGCAGACGCCGCCGAATTTCTTCGCCGTACCGAAATCGATGACAAGCGCCTTGCAGTGTCCGATGTGCAGATAACCGTTCGGCTCGGGCGGGAAACGCGTATGAACGCAGTCAGCTTTACCGGCTGCTAAGTCCTCGTTGATAAATTCCTCGATAAAATTAGATGCTTCTATCATCATAATCTCTCCTGTTTAAATTGTATCGGCGCAGGCTTTGATTCTCGCCGTGACGCGAGACGCGCCCAGTATGCGCATAATCTCGTACATATCCGGAGAATTTGTCCTGCCGGTGACGGCGATACGCAAAAATCCGCTTATATCGCCTATATGTCCCTTATATTCGTCGGGATTTTTCTTATACAGCTTTGTTTCTGGCGCATAACCAAGCTCCGACGCTATTGTCTTGATTTTATCAAACCAAACGGTCTGCTCGTCTGCGGCGTCGTATACATCGATGTAGCGTGTCAGCGCCGCTTTGATGTCCGCGCGGTCGAAGCCCTCGGGAAAATCGTCGGTACGGGTGAAATATTCGTCGTACATAAAGCCCATATAGCCCTTGACCTCGCTCCACACCGCAATATCCTTGCGCGGCTTTGCTCCGCCGCGTCCGATGGCGAGAATGGCGGCTGCATACGCTGGATCGCGCTCGAGCAGCACTGCAAAATCTGCATCAAACTGCTTCGCCCATTCGAGCGCGAGGGTGTATACCTGCTCTGCGCTCATGCGCGATATAACATTTTTCGATATGTCGTTTAACTTATCAATATCAAAAAGCGAGCCGGAAACGCTCATCTTTTTTGTGGTGAACCCGAAATCTTCGATGTCGGCGGCAGGATTTGCGATGCGCCAATCCTCGAAGTTTGAATTAAGCAGCGTCATGAGGTATTCGCGTACAACGGCGGTGGGATAGCCCTGCGCATGATAGAAGGTGAGCGCCGCTTCGGGGTCTTTACGCTTTGATATTTTGCGCTTGTTGCCGTCGTCCAGCTTCAATACCTGAGCGGTATGGCAGTATTTGGGCATTTTGAAGCCGAGCGCCGCGAAAAGCTGTATATGGAACGGCAGAGTCGAGAGCCAGCTCTCATCGCGGACGACGTGCGTCGTGCGCATGAGGTGATCGTCGACAGCGTGCGCGAAATGATAGGTCGGTATGCCGTCGCTTTTGAGGATAATGTGATCTATATCGTTTTCTGTGACGTCAATAACGCCCTTAATCTGATCGGTAAATTTAAGCTTGTTCTGAGAATTCCCCTCGGAACGGAAACGCAGAACGAACGGCACTCCGGCATCAAGCTTCTCCTTGATCTTGTCGAATGGAGCGCCGCGCCATACGGCAAATTCGCCGTAATAGCCGGGTGTGAGCTTTTCGGCTTCCTGACGTTCGCGAAGCGCAGTCAGCTCCTCCTCAGTGCAGAAGCACGGATATGCCTTGCCCTCGCGGATAAGCTGTTTCGCGTAGGTTTGATATATCTCCGCGCGCTCGCTCTGACGGTATGGACCGTAAGCGCCGTTATCGCCGCCGCTGACCGCGCCCTCGTCAAAGCTCAACCCGAGCTTCGAGAGGGTTTCAATAATCAGCTCAACGCCGTTCGGTACGGTTCTCTTTGCGTCGGTGTCCTCTATCCGGAGGTAAAATACGCCGTCAGAGGTATGAGCGAGCCGCTCGTCGGTAAACGCTCCGTAGAGGTTGCCTATATGAAGAAAGCCGGTAGGCGACGGCGCGAATCTCGTAACTTTAGCTCCCTGTGGGAGCTGTCGCTGCGGATACCGCTCCTCCATATCAGCGGGGAGAGTGGTTATATTCGGGTATAAAAGATCGGCTAATGTATTGAGATCCATTTTTACAGCTCCTTATTATATGTTATATTTGACGTAATATTTCAAATGATTCACTTCATGTACAGATTTGTCTCGCGTTCGATATCGAGGCGCGTCGACGCACCGTGTCCGGGATATACCTTGCAGTCGAACGGCAGAGCCGACAGACGGCGCAGAGATGAGAGTATCTGCTCGTAATCACCGCCGCGCAGATCGTAGCGTCCTATCGAGCCGCGAAAAAG
>JBAXZA010000281.1:0-2946 GCA_041670545.1 Eubacteriales bacterium
ACCATCCGAAATCGAGATACTGCGCCCATGTGCCGGTGTCGCCCTGGGTATAGCTCAGAACCTTGTAGGTGTAGCCATCGTAATCCTTTATCGGAATATCGAGCGGAGCGCGGGTGACCTCGGCTTCGCTTGTGTCTGCCGAAACGGTTTCAGTACCTGCGGCGGAAGTCTGAACGGCGGCGCCGCCGCTGTCAGAGCCGCAGGCCGCGAAGGTTGATGTTATGAGCGCGCAGAGCAGGAGAGCTGTTAGGATCCTTTTGAAATTCATATAAAATTCCTCCGTTATCGTTCGATATTGTTATAATGACAGCACCGCGCAGTATGATTTGCCGTCCGCTGTCAGAGCAAAAACCGCGGTACAAATGAAACAAAAATACAATAAGCTGGTTACATATATTTTATATACAATCACTGACAACAGTATAACAGATTGTATAAATAAAATCAACAGTTTTCAGTATAAAATAAAATTATAACACCAATGTTGACAAGGTATGTAAATTGTGCTATACTCAAAGCAAGGTATATATATCAAGGCTTCTTTTATAGGACGCATATGTGAATACTGCATAAATTTGTAGAAATTATTTGTGATATTATGGGGGTAAAACTGTAATGGATAATAAATTTTTAATATCGTTTTGGAATACTCAGGATATTGACGACGCAAGCGCAAATGAAGCGGATATGTGGCATGATCTGGGCATTACGGTCGCGATGTCGCCGTCGTGCGGAGAGGGCGACGAGGAAAAGCTTACGGCGATACTCGACGGCGCGCAGAAATACGGCATCAAGGTGATAATCTGCGACAAACGCGCCAATTGGCATAGCTATGAACGGCTTGGTGATGCCGAATACCGTAAGCTTTTCGCTCGTCTTAACGATGCTTACGGCGCTCACCCCGCCGTTTACGGATTTTTTGTGGGCGACGAACCTAACGCGCCGGATTTTGAAGCTGCGCTCGCGGTAGTTCGTATACAAAACGAGATCGCTCCGCAGCTGACCGCGTATCTCAACCTGCTGCCGTGGTTCGACTGGATCGCCGAACGTATGGGAACGCCCGCCCTCGCGCCGTATCTCGACCGCGCTGTCAATGAGAGCGGCACGAAGATATTGTCTTACGACTGCTATGCTCAGATGTGGGGCAGCGACGAGGGGCTTGACGTTTATTTCAACAATCTGCGCGAATATTATGAGAACGTGAAGCGCAATAACGTTCCGTTTGTCAATATCATTTTGTCCTGCGGTCATTATAATTACCGCACGCCGTCGAAAAACGATATGCAGTGGCAGCTCGGTACATCGGTAGCGATGGGAGCGCGCGGAATATCGTGGTTTTTCGTCACTCTGCCCGGAATTTGGGATAATTACCGCAACGCGCCGATCAATCAGCTCGGCGAGCGCACCGAGAGCTTTGCATGGCTCTCCGAGGTCAACCGTGTGTTTCAAAATTACGTCGGGACACTGATGAGCACGCTCACCATCGACGCCTGTTATCATGTCGGCAGGGCATACGGCGGCGTCGCGATGTTCGAGCCGTTCGGGAATCTGCTCTCCGTTTCGTCGAGCGATGAAAGTGTCCCGCTAATCGCGTCGCGTTTTCACGATAATGCGGGCGGTGAATATTATGTAGTGTGTGTAAACTCCCCAGAAAAGAGCGCGTATGTATCGATGTCCTTTACAGAAGGGCTGAAGCTCTCGAGAAGCGTATACGGAGGAAAATTCGCTCCGGTAACGTCGCACACCGATCCCATTGGAGCGCTTGACCGCAAGGAAGGTCAATCTGCGGGCGTTTGGCTCGCTCCCGGTCAGCTCGTTGTTATACGCGCCGAAAAATAATCGTATTGTTACATATTTTCAATTTTATTTTAAGTAAGCTAATGTATAATTAGGACACGGAAAAGAGATAAGATATTTTATTTATGTGAGGTGACGGTATATGGACGGCGCGGTTAAATTCAATTATGTTTTCCAGCGCGTCGAAGTGAAATATATGCTGGATTCCGCGCAGCACAGCGCGTTTATGACTGGGATCGAGCCGTATATGGCGGCGGACGCCTACGGTCTTTCAACCATCAGCAATATTTACTACGATACCGAGAATTACGAGCTTGTCCGTTCGTCTATCGAAAAGCCTGTTTTCAAGGAAAAGCTGCGGCTTCGCACCTATGGCACGGCTAAAATGGATTCGCCGGTATTTCTCGAGATCAAGCGCAAATATAAAGAAACCGTGTACAAGCGCCGCGTTTCGATGACGCTTGCGGAGGCGGAGGATTATCTCACGAGGGGGATATATCCGGCGGCGCGCGACTGTCAGATAATGCGCGAGATCGATTATTTCATGAAGCTTTATAGACCAATAGCTCGCGTTTATCTCGCTTATGACCGCACGGCGTATTTCGGACGAGAGGATTCGCAGCTCCGCATGACGCTTGACAGCGGGATACGTTCGCGGCTCGATAATCTTTCGCTCGCGTACGGCGACGGCGGCGAAGCGCTCATTGACGGCAGGGATTATCATCTGCTTGAAATAAAAGCGCCGGACGCTATGCCTGTTTGGCTCACGTCTCTGCTCAGCAAAAATAAAATATATCCCACCTCGTTTTCAAAATACGGCGCGGTTTATAAGGACAGGATACGCTACTCTGTATCACCCTCCGCAATACCGCAGACCGAGAGCGAATACGATATTATAAACGAAGGAGAACTCATCAATGTTCAGCAGCGTACTTGAAACCTATTCGTCACAGACTACCTCACTCAGCATAACCTCCGCACTGATCTGTCTTGCCGCCGCGCTGGTGCTCGGCGTATGTATCGCGCTTGTTTACAGACTTCAGGGAGAATGCACCAAGAGCTTCATGGTGTCGCTCATACTGCTTCCGGCGCTCGTCGATATTGTGATATTGATGGTCAACGGCAATCTCGGAACCGGCGTCGCGGTGC
>JBAXZA010000282.1:0-2923 GCA_041670545.1 Eubacteriales bacterium
GCAAGGTTCTGAACGCCGGCTCGGACGAATACGACATACTCGAGCCTTACATAGACAAGGCTTTTACCCTCGCACAGGAGGGTCTGCTCGTCGACTTTTACGATGTGCCGTACGTCGATATCACCGCCGAATGGTGGGATCAGGCTATCATCCGCGACCTTTCGCTCTGCGGAAAAATGTATGTTATGACCGGCGACGTCAGCGTTTACGACGAGGAGCTGAACTACGGCGTATACTTTAACAAAGCCGTCGCACAGCAGTACGATATACCCGACTGTTATCAGCTCGCGCGCGACGGAGGATGGACGGTCGAAAAAATGACCGAATACGGTCACACGGTCACGCACGATATTAACGGCGACGGTGTGCTCGGCGAGGACGACTGCTACGGAGTGCTTACCGATTACGGCGTGGCGAGCGTTTGGTTCTTCGCGTTCGGCGGCAAGATGTGCTCTCTTGATTCAAACGGAAAGCCACAGCTCGCCATGGGCGATGAAAAAACAGCAGGAATCATAGATTCACTTTCAAAATTTTTAACCGATAAGAACCTCACCCTTAACGCCTCTGAAACAAAAGGACAGTGGAAGGGCTTTGATACAATGCTTGTCGGAGACCGCGCTCTCTTCCGTCCGGGCAGCATTTATGACGTGCCGCTCTACCGCTCAATGGTGAGCGACTTCGGAATTCTCCCTTATCCTAAGCTTGACGAAGCGCAGGAGCAGTATTATCATCTGATCGCCACATGGGTATGCCCGGGCATAAGCATTCCAGTGACCTGCTCCGATCTCGAGCGCACCGGAATCATACTTGAAGCTCTCGCCTACGCGTCAAAAGACACCGTTACCAAGGCGTATTACGACGTCAACCTGTATACGAAGGTCGCGCGCGACGACGAAAGCGGCGATATGCTCGACATTATCTTCGGCACAAAGCGTTACGACCTCGCTAAAACCTTCGGCTGGGGCGGTCTTGATGTCGTTGTTCAGACGTCCGCAAAGGACAGCGGCAAATTCGCGTCGCTCTATGCCGCCGCCGAAAGCAAGGCGCAGGCTCAGCTCGAGGAATCCTATGAATTCTTCAACATCGGCTGACAATATCTGCCTGCTTCTTCGCAAAAACCTATTGTTTGACGGCATGAGCGATGATGAAACGCGCCGTTCGCTCGAATGTCTGCGCGCGGTGCGCGCAGATTATCTGAAAAACGAATATCTCGCGCGTCAGGGCGACGCTATGACCGCTTTCGGTCTGGTGATTTCCGGACGTGTCACGATATCGATGAACGACATCGAGGGCAACCGCATGATTATGGCGAACGTCACCTCCGGCGGCACGTTCGGCGAAGCGCTCAACTATGGAAACGAGGAGCATATACCGATCGATATCACCGCCGAAGAAAACGTTTCGCTGCTGTGGCTCGACGCAAGGCGCTTCCGCGACGACGACTGTATATCGGACGCGCTCGGACGCACCCTCGCGCGAAATTTCATCGCGCTTGTTTCGCGCAGAAGCCTTTCGATGAACGACCGCATACAGATTCTTTCAAAGCGGACGATACGCGGCAAGCTGATCACATATTTCACACAGCAGGCGGAGCACTGCGGAACTGCTGAATTTGATATTCCGCTCGACCGCGCCGCCCTCGCCGATTATCTCGGTTCTGACCGCGCCGCGCTTTCCCGGGAGCTTTCAAATATGCGCCGCGACGGACTTATTGATTATACGAAAAACCACTTCACTATATTCACACACTGAACGCAAAAAAGGACGGTATCAGCCGTCCTTTTTTCATCGTTTCAGTTTGATTTGTCAACTGTCAGAGAGCCGCTCACCGTATCGACGCTGATATCCGCCGCATCATTGCCGGATTCCGCGTTTACCGAATAGTATTTGCCGTTTTCATAGCTTGTCGGCAGAGCGATGCGTGTTCCTCCACTCACTGTGTCGTAATTAAGCTTGAAAACACTAATCTCCGGTATTGTCAGTGAGACATCGCCGCTTGTGGTCGATATTTTGCCGGAGGTAAGCGGAGTATCAGTATAAAGGCTCACCTCGCCGCTCACTGTGGACGCCTTAAAGTCTGTGACCGTTCCGTTTACGTCGACATCTCCGCTGACAGAATCGCACTCTATATCCGACGCGGTTATGCCGCTTGCGTAAACCTTTCCGCTGACGGTATCGGTTTCGACTTCATTGGACGCCGCGCCGTTTATACTGATATCGCCGGAGGTGGTCGAAAAATCAAGTTTTCCCACGTTTACAGCGCCGCAGCTTATCGACGCCGACACGCTCTCAACATTAAGCTTGTCAAAAAGAATATCCGGAACTGTAACCGTCAGGCTTTTTCTCGGTCGTGAGCTGATACCGAATATCATACCGGATTTCCATATTTTGATATACAGCGTATCTCCGCTTTTATACCAGCGTAGCATATTTTCTTCGCCAAGCTCTCCCTCTGACGTTTCCGTAAATATTATTGCGCCGTCTGAGGAGCGCCCGACGCCCTGCGCCGGAACGATATCGACCGAGCCGCTCGTCCAGTCGATATCGATATATTTAACGCCCTCCGCATCGACACTGCCGCCGCCTATGCTGTATTTATCTCCGTCTTTATAATAATCTCCGGTTATGCCCAAGCTGAATTCTCCGTCAAAGAAACCTGAAAAACGCGTATTATCTCTGATCGCCCATACGAGGACTCCGCAGAGCATCGCCGCCGCCACACCGAATATTATAAGTCTGACAAGCGCCGACATTTTTCTTTTATCATTATCTTTCATTATTATTACGTCCTTTACGTTCACACCGCATTTCAGTTTACAAGCTCAAACAGAGCTTTCAAAACGCCTTCGAGCGCGGCGGTTATGAGAAACACCACCCATGTTATGTACCATGCCATCGTCGCGAAGCTGATGATGAGATAAAC
>JBAXZA010000283.1:0-2908 GCA_041670545.1 Eubacteriales bacterium
ACTGGCTGGAAATGATGAAGAACAGCGTCGAAATGACTACCTACGCATCATATGCTGTGGTAATCAATAGCCGCATCGTTCCGTACTATGAAAGCAAGAAAATCAAGCTGAAAGACCTGACTCCAAAAGATATTCAAGACTATTATCAGTACAGTCTGAACACCGAAAAGGTCAGCGCAAACACCGTCATTCACCGCCACGCCAACATTCGTAAAGCTCTGCAATATGCGCTGAAAACCGGCTTGGTGGACTACAATCCGGCTGACCGCGTGGAAAGGCCGCGCAAGGGCAAGTACACCGCGTCCACCTACAATGACAAGGAGCTTGAAACGCTCTTTGCTACCGTCAAGGGAAAGCCGATAGAGCTTGCCGTTATACTCGGTGCTTTTTACGGACTGCGGCGCAGCGAGGTAATCGGTCTGAAATGGGACGCGATAGACTTCGACAGAAAGACGCTCACTGTCAAACACACGGTCACAGAGGTTTGCATTGATGGAAAGCTCACGGTTGTCGATAAGGAGCGCACGAAAACCAAATCAAGCTACCGTACCCTGCCGCTGGTCGCTCCCTTTGAAGAACTGCTTCACAGAATGAAAGCGGAGCAGGAGCTTAATCGTAAGGTGTGCGGAAAAGCTTACTGCACGGACTACCTTGATTTCATCTACGTCAATGAGCTGGGCGAGCGCGTGAAACCGAACTATGTTACGCAGAACTTCAGTATCATACTGGAGAACAACGGAATGAAGAAGATACGTTTCCACGATCTTCGGCACTCATGCGCCAGCCTGTTGTATGCCAACGGCGTGAGCTTGAAAGAGATTCAAGAATGGCTCGGACACAGTGACATTTCTACGACTTCAAATATTTACACGCACCTTGATTATAGCTCAAAGGTTTCCTCGGCAAATGCCATCATCGGTGTGTACCCGCATTGATGAGGACAAAAAGACGCCCCAAAGGTTGCCCTTTGGAGCGTCTGTGGTGCCGTGTGGCGACCGCCACCGACAAAAAAAGAACCACTGACGTGATTCTCTTTATGGTGCCGGTGGCGGGGGTCGAACCCGCACGTACTTGCGTACACGGGATTTTGAGTCCCGGGCGTCTGCCAATTCCACCACACCGGCTGATTGTCGACGCATTTGATTTTTACTTCGAATATTATATCATAACGACGGCAAAAATGCAATAGTTTTTTGCTTCGTTTTTCACATTCGTTTTATGTTTGCCGAGCTTTACGGTTTAACACACGGTTTTATCTCGATTCGTCCCGCTCCGAGGATAGAGATATCTCTTTCGCTGTGTGTCGCCGTAATGACAGTATGCCCGCCGCAAAGCTCGCGTATCAGCACGCACGCTTTTTCGGCGGCTGACGCATCAAGCCCTGTGGTCGGCTCGTCGAGAATAACCAGCGCATCAGTATTTCCGGCGGCGTAAAGAAGCGCTCGGGCGAGCGACACCCGTGTCCTCATCCCTCCGGACAGCTCTTCCGGCAGCTTATCGGCATCGTCATAAAGCCCGAGCCGTGAGAGTAAATCGCCGATATCCTTTTCGGCTGCGTTTACAAGCGACAGATTTTTGCGTACTGTATACCACGGCAGCAGACGCGGCTCCTGAAACGCACAGGCGACGAGCGGCCGGCGGCTCTGCTTTTTCCCTCCGGGATATATAATCTCTCCGGTGAACGGACACAATCCGCAGACGGCGCGCAGCAGCGTCGTTTTGCCGCTGCCTGATGCTCCGGTCAGCGCCGTTATGCCGCCGTTCGGTATTTCGGCGGTGAACGAATCGATTATAGCGACTCCGCCGAGCGTTATGTTCAGATTATTGAACTTCATTTGCGTCCTCTCCCTCGTCCGCCGAGCAGCGCTCTGATTATATATTCGAGCAGCAGGCTCGCGCCGATTATTGTCAGCGTCCACGCGAAAAGATCGGGCGTTTCGAGGTATATTTTCGATTCATAGAGATAACGCCCCACCGAACCCTTAGGCGTACATAGCACCTCCGCCGCTATCCCCGCCTTCCATGACAGTCCGAGCGAGGTCACCGCCGCGCTCCGTATGTATGGCGTCATCGACGGAAGTATCACCCGACGTATGGTTTTCACACGCGAAAACGCGAATACCTGCGCCATCTCGAGCAGATTTTTATCTACCGAACGGATCGCCGTGAGAGCCGAACCGTAAATGACCGGCGTTACCATCAGCGCCGCAGTGAACGTCGGAATACGCGGTGTTTCAAACCATACGAGCGCAATTATAATGAACGACGCGACCGGCGTCGCTTTTATCGCGGTTATAAGCGGCGTTACCAGACTTTCAAGCAGCGCGGACGCCGCCGACAGTGCCGCGAGGACAAGACCGAATAGGATTCCGGCGAGATAACCTCCGAAAACGCGGACGAGCGACGAAAACACCGCCGACCAATAGCCGCCTGTGACGCAGAGCGCACCCAGCCGTGCGAATACAGCCTTAGGCGACGCTATCAGCAGTTCTTTTCCGACTGCTGACGCTATGAGCTGCCATACAGCGAGCCAGAACAGCGCGGCAAAAACACCTCGCAGCAGCTTTTTGAACGGCGCGGGCATTTTATTAATGTTTAAAGCGAATTTTGACGCGGTATTCTTTATTTTTTGCGCGGAATTATTATTTTTCTTCATTATAATATAAACGGGGAGAAGCGTTTTACCGTATTTCTCCCCGTTGGTTTATTTTTTAATATTTCTTAATGATGTATAATTGCGCGTCTGCAAATATCAGCCGAGGTAATAGAAATCGTCGGCGGGAAGCGCTCCGCCTATCGACGCGGGATTCGCGGCGAACAGCACGTCGTACATCGCCTTGACCTCGGTCATCATTTCATTGCCTGAGATAAAGGTGATATTGCAGCTTGGAAGCGCCTTCTGCGCGAG
>JBAXZA010000284.1:0-2896 GCA_041670545.1 Eubacteriales bacterium
ACAGTATTACCCGAGCGGCGGAGAAGCTGTATCTCGCTCAGCCGGCGGTGAGTCTTGCCGTCAAGGAGCTTGAGGAATATTATGGTATCCGTCTTTTCGACCGCATATCGCGAAGGCTGTATCTGACAGAAGCCGGGCGGAAGATGTATGATTACGCCGCGCATATCGTCAGTTTGTTTGATGAAATGGAGCGAAACGTCAAGAACTGGGACAGTGTCGGGACGATCAGAGTGGGGTCGAGCATTACGGTCGGCACCTGCTATATGCCCGGATATGTGAGCTTGTTTTGTAAAAAATACCCGAACTGCGACGTCAGAGTGACGATTGACAGCTCGGATATCATCGAGGGAAAAATACTTTCCGGAGAGCTTGATTTCGCCGTCATAGAGGGAGTTTCGCACTCGGACAGCATTTTGAGCGAAACGCTGCGAAGCGATCGCCTTGTTCCGGTCTGCGCGCCGGATAATACGCTCGCTTCGCAGAGCGGCGTCACGCCTGAGCTTTTCTGCGCGAATAATTTTCTTCTCCGCGAGGTCGGAAGCGGAACGCGCGAGCTGCTCGACAACGCGCTTGCCGCCGAGGGCTATTCGGTAACGCCGTCATGGGAAAGCACAAGCACGACTGCGCTTATAAACGCCGTCGAGCGCGGACTCGGGATATCCGTCCTGCCGGACGAGCTTGTCCGCGAGCAGATAGAAAGCGGACGTATAAAGTCGTTTTGCGTGCCGTCGCTCAATTTTAAACGAACGTTCAATATAATTCATCATAAAAACAAATATCTTACCGAAGCGGCGAAAAATTTCCTCACCGTCTGCCGTGAAAGCGTATTGTAAACGCTCACGATCGTCATACATCGCAGCATATAATATAATGTAAACAAATATCGTCGGGAGGAAACATGAATGTCGAAGCTGCTCGGTATAGAGCTGCTCGAGCCGGGCGAGAGCGGCGTCGTGACGGATATTACAGCGGATGGCGAATTTCTCAGGCGGCTCGAGGCGTTCGGTCTGATATGCGGGGCTAAAATAAAGCTCATACGCCGCGCGCCGCTCGGCGATCCGCTCGAGCTGTTCTGCCGCGGCGTCCGCGTCGTGATACGCGTTTCGGACGCTTCGCATATCAGGGTCAGGGCGATACCGCGTATCGGCTGATTTAATTTTATGAACATAATCAAATAAATAATAAATGTCCTCTCCGCATAAAATCATGTAACGAACAGTTTTATGCGGAGGTTATTTATGTCATATACCATCGCGCTCGTCGGAAATCCCAACTGCGGCAAAACTACGCTTTTCAACGCTCTGACCGGCGAATCGCTCGAAACCGGCAATCGCTCCGGAGTCACTGTCGAATGCCGCGAGGGACATATGAAAAACCGCCGTGAGGTGACGCTCGCCGATCTGCCCGGCGTCTGCTCGCTCGATGCCTACACCGCAGACGAAGCGGCGGCAAAACGTTATCTTGAGCAAAGCCGTCCGGATATGCTGCTCAATGTCGTCGATTCGTCTAACCTCGAGCGCTCGCTTGAGCTTACCTTACAGCTCGCCGCGCTCGGAATACCGATGCTGTCGGCGCTTACCATGCTCGACGAAATGAAGAAACGCGGCGGTGAGATCGATATTTCCCAAATGTCCGAAAAACTCGGATTCTGCGTAATACCGATATGCGTAAAAACCGGAGAAGGGCTTGATAAGCTGCGAAATACGCTTGTGAAAGGCGATTTTGCGCGCGCCGGCAGCAAGCCTGCACGGAGCATAAGCGTCGGCAGCGCGGCGGCTCTTGCCGCCGAATTTTACATAAAACGTCCTTCCGATGATATATTTACCGAAAAGATTGACGCCGCTGCTCTTGGTGAAAAAAGCGCGTTTCCGATATTCGCGCTCGTCATGTCCTGCGTGTATTTTGTATCGGCGGGCGCGGTCGGCGGCTTTCTGAGCGCTTTTATCGGAAGGGGACTCATAAATGGGCGGCTGATACCGTTTGTACAGGCGTTTATGCTTAATTTCGGTGTAAGCGGGCCGCTCGTCGGCTTTGTGTGCGGCGGAATACTCGGAGGAGTGGGTGCTGTCGTCAGCTTTATACCGCAGATGACGTTATTGTTTCTGTTTCTCGGTCTGCTCGAGGAATGCGGTTATATGGCGCGCGCCGCGTTCATCACCGACCGTATATTCGCACGCGCGGGACTTTCGGGCAGGACGTTCGTATCGATGATAGCGTCGAGCGGCTGTGCCGTCCCGGGTATCATGAGCGCGAGGACGATAGAGGATGCGGACGAGCGCAGAACCGCCGCCATGTCGGTATCGTTCATACCGTGTGGAGCTAAGCTGCCGCTGGTCGCGCTGACCGCGTCGATGTTTAGCGGCGCATCAGGCGTTATTTTTGCTGCCGCGTATATAATCGGCGCCGTGTCGGTGTTTTTGTGCGGTATCATAATGAAAAGAAAGTGTGCGGATAGAAAACGCGGCGTTTTTCTCACCGAGCTTCCGCCGTACAGAGTACCGTCAATGCGGAGCGTTTTTAAATCGGTGCGCGCGCGTGTCGCCGCGTTCGTCATAAAAGCCGGAACGGTCATACTGCTTTCGTCAGCGTTCATATGGCTGTGTGAAAATTTCGGTATAGACGGCGGAGGAATTTATTTCGGAGCGGCGCCGCAGCGGAGTCTGCTTTCATACGCCGGACGTCTGATAGCGCCGCTTTTCCGACCGCTCGGGTGGGGCGAATGGCAGTACGCCGTTGCGTTCATCGGAGGATTGTTCGCAAAAGAAAATGTCGTCGGCATACTCGCCGTGCTCGGTAAAAATGGAGGTGCGGGATATCTGCTCGGAGGGCTTTCCGCTCCCGCCGCGCTGTCGTTTATGTTTTTTAATCTGCTGACGATACCGTGCGCCGCCGCCGT
>JBAXZA010000285.1:0-2887 GCA_041670545.1 Eubacteriales bacterium
CCGCCGTTCGGCTCATAACGTCCCTCGGCGGTGCGGCGTACGATATCGGCGAAGATATCGGGGTAATATAAGCGCATCCAATCGAGGTGGAGCGCGCTCGACTGTATGAATTTGTAGTCGGCATCCTGCTCCATAAGCGATAGGGCGTTAGCGTAGGTGCGGGCGCATTTGCGGACGGTTTCCGATACCGGCCACAGCCACGCGGTATCCATATGCGAATGCCCGATTATGCCGACATAACCCAGATTGTCTCCGCTTTCGCCGTGCGCGAGAACATCAGCCATAGCTTCACGCGCCGCTTTAATCGAATTTCTCCATTTTTCCTCAGGATAGTGCAGAGGATAGAGCACAACATCTTCGAGCACCGCTTCGAGGGTGTTTTTCGCCTTAGCCTTGACGGCGTTGGCGTCGTCGGTATAGCGTGCAAGTGCAAGGACGGTTTTAAGGTCGAAAACAAAGCCGCAGACGTCCTCATCGAGCGTTACAAGCTCTGTTTTATGATAAACACGGTCAAAATCATGCTCGTCCGGCTCGGTTTTGCCGTAATTGTCATACGGAGAGGTGCCGACGCAGAAATGTCCGGCGTAGCATTCGAGCGCGATATCGTATTCGTCGCCCTCACGCGCGCCGTCCGTTATGAAGGACGCGCTGTGCAGACCGTTCATGACGTCGCTGCCCTTGGAATTGATTATTCCAGACGGCTTTCCATCGCGGAAGCAGAGTATCTCGACAGCGCTGGTGTCGGGCTTTACATAAAGCTTTTTCCCCGCGGCTGACGCGGGAACGACGGCTTTGCCGCGCACCCACATATTCTGCCATTCTCCGCCCCAGCGCTTGCCGCCCTCAAGCGGTTTCCATCCGTCCTCCGGCGGCTTTCTCAGATGCTCGTCAGTTTCGTAATATTCGCACCCACTAAGCTCACCTGCTGTTTTAAACATGAGTTCGCAGTAGATCTGCGTTACTTTGGATAGCTTATCCCAGATTCTGCCGAAATAGCTGTCGTAAATCATTTTATCTCTCCTTATTATTTTTTTCGCAATTTTTATTAAATTTGTGCGTTGTTGACTTAAAACGTTATAATTTTGCCGATATCTTTATTGATTTTATGGGATGCAAATTGCTTCACAGCGGTTTACAAATCGGATTTTGTAGTGTATAATATAGGCAGCGCCGGTTTATTCTCACTATATGTTCATTTTGCCGAAAATTATCAGCTCTGCGATTATTATACAGCATTTTTCCGTCCGTGTCAAGAAGCCGTGCGCACAAGCGACAATATCCGTATTAATGTCTGATAAGAAACGAATTATGTCACACGCCGCGCCTGATTTTCGCGGCGGCTAATATTAAAGAGGTAGAAATAATGTACGATATCATTGCCGATATGAATTCGGACACTCCGAAAAACGTCATTCTCGACACCGATACCTACAACGAGGTGGACGATCAGTTCGCGCTCGCTTACGCGCTGCTTTCCGGAAAAATCGAGCTGCTGTCGGTCAACACCGCGCCCTTTCTCAACGACCGCAGCACCTCTCCCGAGGACGGCATGGAGAAAAGCTATACCGAAATCCTCAATATCATGAAGCTGGTCGGCAAAAGCGCGCCTGTTTATAAAGGCTCGCGCCGCTTCCTTACCGCTGCCGATATTCCGGAGGATACTCCCGCCGCGCATAATATCATCGACACCGCGCGAAGCACCTCCGGAAGGCTCTATGTCTGCGCGATAGGCGCTATCACAAATGTCGCCTCGGCGATACTCATGGCGCCAGACATCAAGGATAAAATCGTCGTTATCTGGCTCGGCGGCAACGCTCATCACTGGCAGAGCGCGAGAGAATTCAACCTTTATCAGGATATTTATGCTTCAAAGATCATTTTTGACAGCGGCGCGCCTTTTATGCAGCTTCCGTGCATGGGAGTCGTTTCCGAGCTTCACACCTGCGTCGCCGAGCTTGATCACTATCTCGCGGGCAAAAACGCGCTCTGCGATTATCTCTGCGATATTGTGCGCTCCTACACTTCAAATCCCTACGGCTGGTCAAAGGTCATATGGGACGTTTCGGCAATCGCGGCGCTTACTGTTCCGCACGCGCTCGACCGCGTTGTAAAGCCGACGCCTTATCTTTCCTCCGACTGCGTTTACAGTATCGACGAAGCGCGTCATCCGATGATATATGTGCGGTGGCTGTCGCGCGACGCTGTTTTCGCCGACCTTTTCAAGACCATATCGTCACCTGTGATCGGAAAGTAACCGACACCGTCAGCATTTATACACAATAATATTTTATAAACCGAAGCTGTCAACATTAACACAACAATATTTTTATAATGAGGTAAAAAATGAGCAAGGTATACGAAAAATTCGAAAATTTAAAGGGTAACGCTCCCGATTCGCGTTCTCGCAGATACATATCCCCCTCACGCATAGTCTGGGACAGCTCGCGTGACGGAGCAAACGTCACTAATACCGAAACGCTGCTTGTTCCAAAGGAAAAGCAGATAACCCTCGGCGGCGGTTCTGTCTGCACGCTCCGCAATGAAGCGGGCAAGCCGCACGCGTCGGTGCTCGTCGACTTCGGACGCGAAATACACGGTTCGGTGCGCGTTTATATTTACAGCGTCGAGGGCGAGGGAAACCGCGCGAACATCAGCATACGTCTCGGCGAAAGCGCACAGGAGGCTTATACTCACCTCGGCGTTAAAAACACCACAAACGATCACGCTAACCGCGATATCAACTGGAACGTCGGCTTCCTTTCGGCTATGGAAACAAACGAAAGCGGCTTCCGCTTTGCCTGCATCGAGCTGCTCGATGAAAACGCCGCTGTCGGCATTAAGGCGATCGACGGCGTGTTCATCTTCCGCGATATCGATTATATCGGAA
>JBAXZA010000286.1:0-2884 GCA_041670545.1 Eubacteriales bacterium
CCAGTGATACAGCGGGTTGCCGATGAGCTTTGGCATAATGCGGCACCACGCGCGGAATTTGTCGTAATCGGATGCGTCGCCGGTGATATAGCGTTCGTCGACGCCGCAGGAGCGCATGGCGCGCCACTTGTAATGGTCGCCGCCCAGCCACAGCTCGGTGATGTTTGCAAAACGCTTGTCGCAGGCGATTTCCCGCGGCGAAACATGGCAGTGATAGTCGATAATAGGCAGCTTTGCGGCATAATTGAAATAAAGGGCGCGTGCGGTGTCGCCTTCAAGCAGGAAGTTTTTACCCATGAATTTTTTTTGTTTCGGCATGGTCTTATCATCCTTTCATCGGTGGTTTTATGTAAAAAATGTGAATTGTTCGGTATCTCCTTATGACTTATTCGAAAAATCGCTGCAAACGGTCAGATTACGAACAAGACCTAATTTAAAAGCTTGTCCTCGATATAATGCAGCGTGCGGTTAAGCTTTGCGATATCAATGCCGCCGTCATAAAGCACGGGAGATTCGAGCGTGACCGTTCCTGTGTATCTTCCGCGCAGCGCCCCGAACAGAAGCTCAAAATCGACGACTCCCTCGCCCGGGTGCAGAATCGGACGCATAGCCTTATATTCGAGCGGAAGTCCCAGAAAATCGCTTATGTGCATATGTGTGACGCTGCCGTCGACGGCGCGGCCTCCGAACGCGAACCTGCCGTTCTGACGGTGAAGTCCGCCGAAGCGGGTGTCGAAAATGAACTGCGTTCCGGGATATTTTGCTGAAATTTCGTCCCAATGGCAAAGCGGATCGCGGGTGGTGCAGGGAATATTCTCAACGAGCGGCGTCACGCCGTATTTTGCGGCGATCTCTATTATATTCTGAAATTTATCAATATTGTATTCGGCGGAGCTGTCGCTTATGAAGCCGCCCCAGAGATGAAGCACGACACGCCGCGCTCCTATCTTACGCGCGAGGGTGCAGTTTGAATCAAACCGGCGCAGAGCCTCGGCGGTGTCCTCGTCCTTGCGCTCGCAGAGCAGGTTTCCGATGAGCTTGTCGCAGTGCAGCACCGGAAACGCGAGTCCCGAGCCTGAAAGCGTCCGCGCTATCTCGTCAAAATGACCGTAATATTCGCCGAGCATCATAAATTCAAAGCCGGAAACGTCAATGGCGCGCGCGTAATGAGGAATCAGCCGCCAATCGCAGTTGTTTTGCCTTCCGATAAGGCAGCCGGTAGAGCAGAAAAGCCTTTTGTGCATTTATTATACCTTCGATTGCAGAGCAGTATGACACAATATCAGCTGTGCGTAACTGACATAATTTTACGAAAAAATACGGCGCCTCGAAAACATTATCCACCGTATAAATGTCATTGTACCATAAAATGCCGCGAATGGCAACAGATATTTAACAAAAAATGTACTGTTCAGAAAACAAATTATATGTTATAATAAAACGATATATAAATGCGGCATGACCGCATGGCGGGACAGAGGTTAATATTAAATATGAAGGAAAAATTTAAGGCGGATTATCATACTCATTCAAAATATTCGTTTGACGGCTGTGAAAGCATTCGGGTGATGGCGCGAGCCGCGGAGGCGGCGGGATTATGTGAGATAGCCGTCACCGATCACTGCGATATAGACGGCGTTCTCGCCGGCTTTTATCCGTCTTATGACGGCGACGCGATAGAAAAAGAGATAAATGAGGTCAGGTCGGAGTTTGACGGACGCCTGACGATACTTCACGGCATCGAGCTTGGTCAGCCGCATACTCGTCCGGCGCAGTCGCGGGAGCTTATTGAGCGGTATAAATACGATTTTGTCATAGGATCGCTTCACAATATGCGCGATATGCCCGATTTTTCGTTCCTGCGCTATGATAAAATGGGCTATCCGCTGTCTGAGAATTATTTTTCGCGGTCGCTGTGCGAGCTTTGCGAGCTGTGCGATTTCGGCGGAATACATACGCTCGCGCATATCACCTATCCGGTGCGCTATATGCGCGAATACGGCATGGATATCGATTACAGAAAATTTTATGATCAGTTCGAGCTCCTTTATAAAAAAATGATAGCGTGCGGCGTCGCGCTCGAAATAAACACCTCCGGACTGCGCCGCGCGGCTCACGCGACCCTTCCAGATACCGAGCTTGTCGCGCTCTATCGCGAATGCGGCGGAAAGCTCGTCACGGTTGGCAGCGACGCGCATATAGCGGGCGATATCGGAGCGGGTATCGAGGAAAGCTATGAAACGATGAAAAAACTCGGCTTTAAGTCGGTAAACGTCATACGCGGGGGAAAATTGGACGAAATCAGCCTGTAAAGCTTGAAATGTCACAAAAAACGAACGGATTGCACGACATTTATTAATGTGAAAAATTAAGGAGAATAACATATATGAAAACCTTACTGCAGCTTCTTGAGGAGGACGCGCGCCTTACACCCGAACAGCTTGCCGTCATGTGCGACAAGGAGGTCGGCGATATCAAAAAAGAGATCGACGGCTACGAGCGCGAGGGAATAATCCTCGGCTATAAGGCACTTATCGACTGGGATAAGACCGACCGCGAATATGTCACCGCTATGATAGAGCTTAAAGTCGTGCCGCAGAAGGACAAGGGCTTTGAGCGCATCGCGGAGAAAATATATAATTATCCCGAGGTTCAGAGCGTTTATCTGATGAGCGGAAGCTATGACCTCTGCGTTCTCATCGAGGGCAGAACAATGCGCGAGGTGGCGTTCTTCGTCGCGAAAAAGCTCGCGCCGCTCGACTCCATCACCTCTACGGCGACACATTTCGTGCTTCGCAAGTATAAGGACAAGGGCGTCATCTACGGCGCCTGCGAGGTCGACGAAAGAGGTAATATCTGAATGAATTACGATAATATACTTTCG
>JBAXZA010000287.1:0-2846 GCA_041670545.1 Eubacteriales bacterium
ACACCGTCGCCGTTGAGGTCGGCGGAGGTCTGCTTCGCCATATCCCAAAATTTTTCACTTGTCCAGGTGCCGTCCTTTACCATTTGGTAAGGATCATCAAAGCTGTAATTATCGTATATTTGTTTATTGTATTGAATGACGAATTCGGTCATCGGATTACGCAGTGTATACGAACCTGTCATGCCAAAAACGCGTCCGCCGACGGCATAATCCTCCTTGATTCGCTGATCCCACCACGGATTTGTGAGGTCGAGCGAGGAAATCTGCGTGTAATCGAGCAGATAGCCCTCCTGCGCCATTGTAAACATTCCGTTAACGAATGGGAACGTAATATCGCAGCTGTCATCGCCAGCTTTGACCGATTTTGACACGGTGTCGGGCGATTTTTCGATGAATTCGATGGTGATGTTATATTTTTCCTCAATATCGCGGTCGCGGGCGTAGATGGCGTCGTTGACCGCTTCTCCGGTCATTTCCTCGGCGTAAAGCGCGGTAAATCCGGAAAGATTGTTCATATCGGCGCTGCATAGGACGCGAAAATTATAGCCGCCGAGGTCTTTCACCTCGGGATAATTTGCGTTGTCGGCGGTCGTCGCCTCTGCGGCTGTGGTTTCGGCGGCAGCTATCGCGTCGGCAGTTACAGCGGGCGCGGTCGAATCTCCGCAGGAAGCAAGCGCCGATGTAAGCATCAGCGAGCATAGCAAAAGCGCGGTAATACGTTTAATGTTCATGTCAAATCCCCCAATTTTCATCAACATTTTATTTAATTTTATCTGACACAATTTTATATTTGCACAGTGAATATATGTATATTTTATCCTATTGTATATATCTCATCTTAATATTTTTTGTCTGCTATCCTAAAAATATCATTAATTATATCATAGCGAGCGGCGCGTCACATTTCTTCGAATAAAGGGTCATGAAGGACGGAATGAAGTGAGCCTTGACAGCGACGGCGCGCGACAGACTGTGGGACGCGGCAGTGCCGTAGAACGGCACCTTGTTCATGCGCAGAATTTCAAGCGCGAGATTGTTGACGAGCGTTTTTGCGATTCCTCTGCCGCGGTACTGCGGCATAACGTCGATGCCTATCTGCCAAAAATCGCCGCCGTCAGCGCTCGCGCCCGCCATACCCATTATCGCGCCGGAGGTGTCGATCGCCGAAACTGCAAGCGAATCGGGCGTGTTTTCTCTGAACAAAAAGGCTTCCGGAAAACGGTCGTCGCCGCGAAAACGATTGATCTGCGCCGCGCCGTACCACATCGTGGTAAATTTCGGCTTAATGCGCGTTATGTGCGAAGTCGGCAGAAAAAATATGTGTGTATCATAAATTTTATGACCGAATTCATTAAGCTTTTTGTCGATCTGACGAAGATTTTCGTATTCGGAAAGCCATTTCGGATCAGCGTCATAAAAATGTTCGCGAAGCCACGGCGTCATTGCCGGATCGGAGCAAAAAACGGCGCTGTCGTGCATCACACAAAGCTCGAGAAAAGGGCGCTTGTCGCTGTAAACGCGCCGTCCCGGGCGATTTTCGGTATTTTCGGTGAAATAAACGCCGTTATGTTCGAATATTCCGGCGTCACAGTTGTAATCGAGCGCAAACTGACCATGCGTTATGCGCAGTATTTCCTTTGAATTCAGCACAATAATAACCCCCATTTGTATATACTTCCATTATACACCTATTATTGTAATTTGTAAAGCACATAACTGCTAATTTTTACTGAAAACTGTTTACTTTAAACGTTTTGTCTGTTATAATGTGTATGTAAAAATATAATTTGCGATTACATTTTATTACGGAGGATAAATTATGCCAGCCTTTGAAAAAGCAAAATGGATATGGAACGGCGAAATGCACTCGCCGAACGTTTATGTCAGCTTCGAGGACAGCTTCAGCCTGCCGGAAAAATCGGGAGAGGTGCGCCTGCGCATAAGCTGCGACCGCAATTACGCCTTGTACTGCAACGGTAAATTCGTCGACTGCGGTCAATACGGCGATTATGAGGATCTCAAATACTACGATGAGCTTGACGTTACGCCATACCTTTCGGCAGGTGAAAACAAGCTGCTCGTCACCGTTTTTTATCAGGGACAGGACTGCTCGAACTACCGGCGCGGCGAAGCGGGCGTCATCTACGAGGTTTCCGGCGAGCGCGGAGTTTTGTGCGCGTCCTCCGAGCAGACGGTTACATATAAAAATTCGGCGTATGAGGACGGCTGCGGAGTCGAATTTGTTTCGGGGCAGCTCGGCTTCACCTTCCATTACGACAGCCTGCGCGAGAGCGAACGCCTTTTCGAGAGCCGCGCAGAGCTTGTTTTCAAAACTGCCGACATCGCGCCGCGCCCCATCAAAAAGCTAACGATTTCAGAGCGCGTTCCGGCAATGCTTAAAAATCGCGGGGCGTTCGCCGACACCGTTTCGAGCGGCACTCCGGCGTATAAAATGCAGTATTCCGCGCTCGATTTTTCCGATCCGAACACCGATATGCCCCTCCCCTCGGACGCCGGAATAATCATCGAGCGCAGCCCCTCCGCTCGCGCGTCAAGCGGCAGCTTTACACCGGACGGAACGTTCGCCGTGATCGATCTCGGTGAGGAAAACACCGGACTGCTGTCGCTCGATATCGAGGTCGAGTGCGACTGCGACGTTTTCATCGGCTGGGGTGAGCATCTCGATGATATGCGCGTGCGTTCATATGTCGGCGGGCGCAATTTCGCCGCGTCCTATCACGCTCACGCGGGGCGCAACGTGTTCTTCTGTCCGTTTCTGCGCTGCGGACTGCGTTATTTGCAGCTCGCCGTCTACGCGCCGTCCTTTGTTCTGCACTACGCCGGAA
>JBAXZA010000288.1:0-2835 GCA_041670545.1 Eubacteriales bacterium
CGATATATTCAACATACAGCATTTCTCCACACATGACGTCAGCGCCGTCAATATATTTAACATACAGCATTTCTCTACACATGACGTCAGCGCCGCCGATATATTCAACATACAGCATTTCTCAACACATGACGGCGCGGGAATACGCACAACGGTGTTCTTCAAGGGCTGCCCGCTGCGCTGTATCTGGTGTCATAACCCGGAGAGCGCCGCGAGTGAACCGGTGTTGTCCTTCTCCGCCGCGCGATGTTCGTCGTGCGGCTTATGTGCCGTGGTATGCAAAAACGGTGTCCACGGCTTGTCTGACGGCGGCGAGCATCGTGTCGACCGCTCTAAATGCGCCGTCTGCGGACGCTGTGCGCTTCGCTGTCCGTCGGGAGCGCTCGAGATAATCGGACGAAGCGTCGCCATCGAAGCCGTCGTCGGAGAGGTTGAGGGCGACCGCGCGTTCTATGAAAGCTCGGGCGGCGGCATGACCATATCGGGCGGCGAACCGTTTTTTCAGCCGGACGCTCTCATAGCCCTGCTTTACGCCGCCCGTGAGCGCGGGATAAATACCGCGGTCGAAACCTGCGGTCAGGCAAAGGCTGAGGATATCGTTCGTGCGGCGCCGCTCTGCGACAATTTCCTTTTTGATATCAAGGAAACCGACCGTAGGCGGCACATCGAATATACCGGAGTGCCGAACGATGTGATACTGCATAATCTCGCGCTGCTTGATTCTCTCGGCGCGTCCGTCAGACTGCGTGCGCCGCTCATACCCGGCAAAAACACACGCGTGGAGCATTACGCCGCGCTTGGAGCGCTCTGCGAACGGTTTTCCTGTGTCGATGGGCTTGATATCGAGCCGTACCATCCGCTCGGCATCGCGAAGGCGGAGAATATCGGCGTTGTGCAGAGTTTTGAACGCCGTGAATTTATGGACAAAAATGATGCGGAGCAGGCGAGAGGGCAAATCTCGCTGCATACCTCAAAAACCGTGCGCATTATATAGGGCTTGTCCGTAAAATCGCTGCAAATGGTAAAATTGAATAAAAATATATTGAAAAGTTTGTGTAACACCGAAAAATCTGAAATTGAAACTCGGATATATGTTTTTTCATTTTACGAACAAGACCTATTAATTATAATGATGTGATCAGCCATATTCAAATAAAAATAATATACAATGGGGGAAAATATAATGAAAACAAGCTCAAAAATCACCGCCGCCCTGCTGCTTGCAGCAATGCTGCTATCGTGTGCCGCCTGCGGAAACGGAGCTGCCGGAAACGACGCGCAAACCGACACCGTCAAAGCCGACGCCGCGAATACCACTGCCGCCGCCGAAACAAACGCGCTCGATTCGCTCAAAAGCGCCGATTACGGCGGAAAAACCTTCACCATACTTCAGCGCACCAATTACGAATACGAATTTGAAGCGCCAGAGGAAACCGGCGATCTCATAAACGACGCCGTGTATGCCCGCAACAGAACGGTCGAGGACAAATACAACATCTCGATCAAAACAGTCACCATGCAGGCGGACTGGGGCGGTGAAGATAAATTCAACTCGGCGCTCACAAACACCATCATGGCGGGCGACGCCGCATACGATCTCGTCGCCGGTTATGCCGCGATGATACTCGGTGTGGTTCAGCCCGGCTACTTTGTCGATTGGTACGACATTCCGAATATCGATCTTTCAAAGCCGTGGTGGTCTGAGCAGATCGCCGACAGCCTTACTATCAACAATAAAATGTACGCCATGACCGGCGATATCGCGCTTTCCGTCTGGAAAGAGATGATGACAATCTACGTCAACAAAAAAATGACGGAGAATTACGGCATCACCGGTATTTATGATACCGTGCGCGACGGCAGCTGGACATTCGACAAGCTCAACCAGTACGCGGCGACAGCCTCCGGCGATCTCGACGGCGACGGCAAGTTCACCAAGAGCGACCTTTACGGTTATGCTTCCATATATTCGACCGAGGTCGACACCTTCATGCCGGCGTTCGACATTCAGGTGGTCGGACGCAGCAGCGACGGCGGACTTGAATACACCATCAACAATGAGCACACGGTCGGAGCGCTCGATAAGCTCGCATCGTTCTTCTTCGGCGGCGGAAATTACACCTTCCTTGTTGACGGCAGTATGCAATACGAGGATATGTGCGTTATGTTCAAGGAGGATCGCGCGATGTTCCTCGCGGGATATCTTGCGCTTGCAGAGAATCTGCGCGATATGGATACCGACTACGGAATGATACCGTATCCAAAATATGACGACACACAGGAAAAATATTATTCGACCTGCCGCGATAATTTCTCGCTCATTCTGTTCCCCGGAACGGCGACCGATCTCGATTACATAGGCGCTGTCACCGAAGCGCTCTGCGCTTACGGCTACAGTGAGGTCGTGCCGGTTTATTACAACACCGTACTCAAGGATAAATATTCGCGCGACGCGGACAGCGCCGAAATGCTCGATATTATCCGCGACAATCTTGTTTACGACGTCGGATATCTCAATTCCTTTGCTCTCGACGGCGCGGGACATATTTTTGTCGGACTTGTACGCAGCGGTAAGACCGATTTCGCGTCTGAATACGCAAAGAAAGAAGCATCCATCAACGAAAAGCTCGCGCAAATGCTCGAAGCCTACAAGGACTGAACGTCCTTAATTTAATACAACAATACAGCGCGGACGGATAAAACCGTTCGCGCTGTATTGTTTGTATATTTTATCGACGTGAATTCGACGGTTCATGTTGGATTTCAGTTTGCGAACAAGACTTAGTTAATTACAGTTCTTATTCCAAGCTTTACATACGCCATATATTCGCGCAC
>JBAXZA010000289.1:0-2833 GCA_041670545.1 Eubacteriales bacterium
CAAAGTTGACCGCTTTTCACTTGACACGGAGTGCCGCAGAGTGTATAATAAGCATAGGCTTTGACGCTATTGTTTCACGTGAAACGTTCGACTGCGGACGGGCTTTGATGCCCGCCCGCTTGATTTTTGTCCGCGCTCAATGGCGCGGCGCGAGGAATATATAATGGAAAAAATTTATACCATACCGGTAAATGAAGCATTCGACGAAGCGCTCGAACATTCGGGCGAAACGCCCGACACCTTTGAATGTCCCTTCTGCGCGATGTACAACAAGCTCGAGGACAACGAGCTGGAGCTTATCCTCGGCGCGTCGATGATGGAGCCGGACGTTCGCATAAAAACCAACGAACAAGGCTTTTGCCCGACGCATTTTAAGATGATGCTCGGACGCGCCAAGCGTCTGCCGCTCGCGCTCATGCTCCAGAGCCATCTCGACGAGGTTCGGCGTATGGCGGAAAAGGGCAGCTTCGCCGACAAAACCGGAGTGGCGCTCGAGCAGTCGTGCTATGTCTGCGGCAGAATCGATTATAAAATCGAGAAAATGTTTGAAACGGCGGCGCTTCTCTACGATGTCGATCCGGATTTCCGCAAAAAACTGTCCGAACAGAAATACATCTGCCTGCCGCATTACCGCCGATATTTGGCGACGGCAAAGGGTTCGCTTTCGCGCAAGGTATTTCCGCGCTTCGCCGAGGATCTGAACAAGGTTTTCTTCTCCTATTTTGATTCTCTGCGCGAAGATGTCAGCTGGTTCTGTAAAAAATTCGATTACCGTTTCGCCGACGAGCCGTGGTACAACGCCAAGGATTCGGTCGAACGCAGCGTGCGTTTTCTCTCCTCAGATTTGCATAAGGAGTCGAAAAACGTCAAATAACGTCGCAGCGCTGCATTTTTATCAAATGAGGTTAATATAAAATGTCATATTCCATAGCAAAATGCGATTCCGGCATAACACTTCTCGGACTTACAAATTTCGACGCGGCGCAGATATTCGACTGCGGACAATGCTTTAGGTTTAATGCGGTTTCAGACGGCACCTCCGATATCGCCGGTATCGCGCGCGGACGATATCTGCGCGTTCATACCGACGGACAATCGGTATCGCTTGTCGGCGCGTGCGAGGACGATTTCCACAGCCTGTGGGAAACGTTTTTGTCGCTCGATACCGATTATGCCGCCGTCGACGATGAAATAACGTCGGCGTTCGATACGATCCTCGGGCGTGAGGACGAGGTGATACGCCGCGCGATAAAACGCGGCAGCGGCATACGGATTCTTCGTCAGCAGCCGTGGGAGGCGCTGATATCGTTCATAATTTCACAGAACAACAATATTCCGCGCATAAAAAAAATAATTTCGGCGCTGTGCGAAGCCTATGGCGAGCCGATTGACACTCCCGACGGCGTTATGCACACCTTTCCGACGCCTGACGCTATTGCCGGCGCGGGCGTGGACGGAATTTTCGCCCTCAAAACCGGTTTCCGCGCCAAATACATAATCGATGCCGCCAACCGTGTGCTGTGCGGCGAATGTGACCTCGACGCACTCGCGAAGCCATCGGTTTCGGCGGAGGACAGCGCCGCGCAGCTTATGAAGATAAACGGCGTCGGACCTAAGGTCGCGGCGTGCGTCAACCTTTTCGGTTTGTCGAAAATTTCGGCGTTTCCGGTGGATGTGTGGATAAAACGCGTCCTCGCCCGCCATTATCCAGAGGGACTCGATTACACTCGCATAGGCCGCTACGCCGGTATCGCCCAGCAATACCTTTTCTACAACGAGCGCTGGGAGTGACGGGGATGCGGGGATACGGGGATGCGGGGATGCGGAGATACGTTGGGGGCGGAAGGCCGCCCCCAAACCCCTGCCGAGCATAGGTGACGGGATTTATTTTTGTTCGCTTGTTGCGGATTTGTTGTTTTTGACAGATTGTTACGAATAAATTCGTATTGGACGATGTATACCGCGACGATATTTTTTGAACCGGAATCAAACAAGCTCCGCGAACGTATGTTCGCGGAGCTTGTTTTTAGTCTAAATTTGACATATTTTCAAAATACTTATCAAGTGCTCCAATCGCCTTGTCCTTTGTTTTAGCGGTCATTGACATGACATCGAGCGACTTTTTTTTCTCGAGCGTCTGCACCTGACTCATGAAGCCGCCGATGTCGAGGATATTGCCGATATCGAAATATTTGTTGTCAAATATCATATCGATAGTGGCTTTGGACTCCTCGTCGCGCACAAATTTACCGTTCAGACTGATATCATAGAAGGCGTTTTCGACGGTAGACACCGACTGCGCCGCGAGAGCCTCGAGCAGAGCGCCCGTGCGGTCGGGATCGGCGGTCGTCTTTGGAACGGCGATGGCGAAAGCGCTTGTCGCCTGTGTATAGCCGATGTAATGCTCCTGCTCCTCCGAATATTTCGGATAGGGAAGCACGCCGAAATCCGTTTCCATCGTGCGGTAATCGCGCGGTATCGGCTCGAAAACCGACGAACGCATCAGCGCGTGACCCGACGCGTACCATGCCGACGCCACCGACCAGCTTCCGCCGTTTTTGGTGACATAATCGTTCGCCATCAGCGTTACGTCCGGATCGGTGATGATTTCGAGCGCCTTGACGAGAATGTCGACGTTGCGCTGACTGTCGAAATTGACCGTCAGACTGTCGCCGTCACGCTCAGTCACAGTGCCGCCCGCCGCAAAATAGGTCATGAAGCTGTTGCCGTTTTCGGAGAAAAAGCCCCAGCGATCCTCATAATCCATCATGCCGTCGCCGTTGAGGTCTGAGTTGACGCCCTTGACGTAATTTGCGAAAACATCGAGCGTCCA
>JBAXZA010000290.1:0-2818 GCA_041670545.1 Eubacteriales bacterium
ACCGCTTGTTCGCTTTTTTGTCCCATGACGGCGGCGATTTTATCGGCGATCTCCTGACCTCCTGCGGAACAGGCGGTGGTTTTCGCGTCGCCGCGTACGATAGCTTCGGCGCAGGCTGCGCAGCCCGCATAACCGCAGCCTCCGCAGTTCGCGCCGGGCAGAAGCTCGGCGACCGCTTCAGTTCTCTCGTCAGTTTTAACCGCGAAAACCTTTGAAGCGATGGCTAAAGCCGCGCCGAACACAATCGAGAACAGCGAGAACCATAAAAGCGCCCACAAAATATTAACAATATCCATTTATCGGCGCTCCCTTCAATTAAAGCTCATTCCGGAGAAACCGGAAAACGCCATTGCGATAAGACCGGCGGTGATGAGCGCCATCGGCATACCGCGAAAGCATTTCGGCGGATTTGCGAATTCAATACGCGCTCTGACGCCCGCGAAAATTACAATCGCGAGGGTGAAGCCGGCGGCGGCGGAAAATCCGAACGCGACCGACTCGATAAAATTGTAGCCGTTTTCAATGTTAAGCAGCGCCGCACCGAGGACGGCACAGTTAGTCGTGATAAGCGGCAGGAATATGCCGAGCGCGTTGTACAGCACCGGAACATATTTGTGCAGAAACATTTCGATAAACTGAACAAGCGACGCAATTATAAGTATAAACGCGATTGTTTTAAGATATTCAAGATGAAACGGCACAAGTATGAACGTATAGACCGCGTATGTAACGGCGGAGGATATGGTCATGACGAATACGACCGCGCAGCCCATACCGAGCGCCGTATCCGGTTTTTCGGAAACGCCGAGGAAAGGGCAGCAGCCGAGGAAGCGTGAGAATATGAAGTTTTCGATCAGCACCGCCGAAAGCATCAGCAGCAAAATATCGGTAATCATTTATCCTCCCCTCCTTTGTCTGACTCTGTACCCGTATTTTCATCGGATTTCTCCGAATCGCAAGAATTCGTTTTAACCTCTCCTGAAGCTGTTTCGTCAGATATTTCAGAAGCTTCCGCCGGCGAATCCGCCGTAACTGTCTGTGTATCTGCGGACGAGCGGCTGTGTGACGCGGCGACCGCCCTGAGCTTATTTACAAGCGCGACAAGGCAGCCGAGCGTCAGAAACGCGCCGGAAGGCATGATAAATATCAGCATACCTGGATATGACGAGCCGAGAATATTAAAGCCGAGTATCGAGCCTGAGCCTAAAAGCTCACGAACCGCCGCGATGCAGCAGAGCGCGAGGGTGAAGCCAAGCCCCATCGATAGTCCGTCGAAAAACGACGGGAGCGGAGGATTTTTCGAAGCGAACGCTTCTGCGCGTGCCAATATGATGCAGTTGACGACGATAAGCGGTATGAAAACGCCGAGCGAAGCGTCAAGTGCGGGCAAAAACGCCTTGATGAGCATCTCGACGGCGCTGACAAAGCCCGAGATTATCACGATGAACGACGCGATTCTGACCTCGCGCGGGATAAAACGCCTGAGCAGCGAGATGAACAGGTTCGAGCAGCACAGCACCGCGGTCGCGGCAAGTCCCATTCCGACGGCGTTTGAAACCGATGTCGTCGTCGCGAGGGTAGGACACATTCCGAGCAGCTGAACGAAGGTCGGATTTTTATCGACGATACCTTCTTTAAATTGCAAAAGGTATTTTTTAACAGCCGCGTTCATTGTCCGTCACCTCCTGTGATATCCGATGGTATGCTCTCCGCGCCGTTGCCCGACGCAAAATCGAGCGCGAGCGCGGCGTTGACTCCGGCGAGCACCGCGCGCGAGGATATAGTAGCGCCCGCGATTGCGTCGACCTCTCCTCCGAGCGTCGGTTTGCCGGTAAGTCCGGCATACTGCGCGAGATATTCGGCGTCGTCAGTGCGCGCGCCGAGTCCGGGAGTTTCCGAGTGATCGACGATTTTTACGCCGACGACCTCGTGTGAAAGTGAAATGCCGACCATCATGTCGATCCCACCGCCAAAGCCCTTGGGACTGACTGAAACGCACCAGCCCTCGAGCGCACCGCCGGAGTAAACCTCGTAAACGGCATTGACAGGCGATTCAAATGCAGCGTCGAGCGTCGGCGTTTCTTCGTCGCAGCCGGTGAAGATCGCGGCTATCGCCTCAGATTTGGCGCGCGCGGCGTTGTCGGCGATACGCTGCGCAGTAAGACCGTTAACGACGGCAAGCAGCAGCGCACAGGACGCCGTTATAATGAACAGCGGCAGTGCGATCCGCAGAATATAACCTATATCAATTGCGGAGGATTTTTCATTTTTTGTCATTTTTAGCCACACCTCCGAACCTTACCGGGCGGGTAAATTTGTCGAGATAATATACCGTCAGATTCATTATAAGTATTGCGAATGAAACGCCCTCGGAAAAACCTCCGAAATAGCGTATGAACACGGTGATAAGCCCGCAGCCGACGCCGTATATAAGCCGGGCGCGGCGGGTAAGCGGCGACGTCGTATAATCGGTAGCCATAAATATCGCTCCGAGCATAAGACCGCCGGAGAAAAGCTCATACGCCATGAACGAGGTATCGCCGGGCATCTGCGGGAATATAAACGATATTACTGCGACAGTCGCTATATACGCGACTGGAATATGCCATGTGATAACGCGCCGCGCGACGAGATAAATCCCTCCTGCGAGCAGCAGCAGCGCCGAAACCTCGCCCATGACTCCGGGAGTGTTTCCGAGAAACATATCGATTATTGAATACGAGGGAAGAGCGCCGTTTTTGAGCGAAACGAGCGCGGTAGCGCCGGCTACAGCGTCAGCGGCGGGCGTAACGGACATAGCGGAAGCCGAAAGACGCTC
>JBAXZA010000291.1:0-2808 GCA_041670545.1 Eubacteriales bacterium
CGAAATGCGGTATCGGAAGCTTTGCTTTTCTAAACGAAACCTATTCCGGCACAGACGATAAAAAGGGAGCCGCCATGACGCTTGCCGCAGCCAAAAAGCTTGCTGCAAACGGAGCGTTCGCGCTCTATGTTACTCATTTTCACGAGGTCACAGGCGGAGAAATACCATCGCTTACAACAAAGATCGACGATTCAGACAGCGCATCGCGAACCTATCGCATTATGAAATGCGGAGCGACCTCGAACTCCTTTGCTCTTGACATTCTGCGCAAATATTCGCTTGATGCGGCTTCGCTCGAGAGCCGCCGCAGTAATATAATAAACGCCGGTATCAGACGCGGCGGCGAGGTGACGTTATGATACAGAGCATACTTTATAAAAATCCGCGCGAATATGAGAATGCTGACGAAAAGCTTGCCTTTGATCTGATGCTCGAGAATATTTTCACGCCGAGCATATCCGATGAAAAAAACGGCGTTATTTTTTGCGTATTTTGACAAATCCGTTGACCGATGCCGACGAAATACGCTATCGGCTCGATATATTCGGAGATTTTATATATGCTCCGGCGCTGCTTGAAGCGATGGGTACGTCGCTCGCGAAATTTTCCGAGCTGCGCGAAGATTATCAGCATGGACGGTCGAGCTGTCTTTCTCTTTCCCGCAATAGCGATAGCGACGCAGCGTTTCAGTCGGCGCGGTCGATATTGACGCTGACGGCGCAGTCCGCGAAAGCTACCCTGCTCTGCCTGCGCGGAATCGGCGAATCTCTCGCTATATACCGTCCGCGCTCGGACGGACTTCGCCAGGTATTATCGCGTATACAGTCGCTCACCGCCGGCGAGAGCTTTGATTATATTTTATCCGCTGCGCAGAAATATGAAAGCCTGCCCGCAGAAGAAATGCGCGGAGAATTCGAAACGGAATATGAAGCCGCGGCGTCGCTCGACGAATGCTCAAAAATATCGGAATGTGTGCTGACCGGCTGCGAACCTCCTCCACCACCTCCTCAGCAGGAGGGACTTTTCCGGCGGTTATGGCGTCCGTCAAAGCAGGAGAGGAATATAACGGACAGCGTCGAGGTGCGCGATCCGTTCTGTCATGTGCGTTCCGCAATGCTCGGCGAAGCGCTCACGCGGCTTTCCGATACCTTCGCGGCGATAGCATCCGGAATTTATGAGGAATTTCTGCCGCTTTCACGCGAGATCGTTTTTTATCAGTGTGCCGCAGCATTCATGTTTTCTATGAAAAATAAAGGCTATAATCTCTGCCGACCTGATATTTGCGATGAAACAAGCTATGCTGCGCTTTGCGATCCTCTGCTCGCGGTCGAATATCCACGCTGCGAGGGGGTGGTAGCAAACGATTTCCGCCTTGCCGATGGCGGCGGACTGCTCATCACCGGAGGAAACAATACCGGTAAAACGGTTAGTCTGCGCGCTCTCGGATGTGCTCAGCTTTTCGCTCAGGGCGGACTTTATGTGCTTGCGAAGGAAGCGCATATCGCTGTTCGCGGCGGGATATATACGCTTTATGCCGCCGCCGAAAAGGAATTTGAAGCGGGCAACGAAGCCGGCCGATTCGAGCAGGAGGTGCGCGCCGTAGCGTGTATGCTCGATGAAATGCGTCCAGCGTCGCTCGTACTGATGAACGAGATATTCCAGACCACGGCGTACCATGAGGGAGCGCTGGGAATGTTCGATATACTCAATTTCATCAAGGATATAGGCGGCGGCTATGTTCTCGTTACGCATATGACCGAGCTTGTCGAAATGCTTGCGGACAGAGCCGAGCATATGGAAACAGCGCCCGGCTATCGAATTGTTTTCACCGATAAAAAAAGCGTTTGAACCGGATAAAAGCAGACACGGCGGATTTTCATCCGCCGTGTCTGCTTTTTTATGTTTTTTGCCGATCAAAGGTATGTATCCAGTCTAATTTAAAATAAATAAGTATAAATATGACCGTGCTAAGCGTCCATGTGATCGGATACGCCCAATAGACCGCACGGATATCGCTGTAAAAACGCATTATGATTGTGATATAGCTTACCCGGAAAATACACCAGCAGCCGAGCATGACCGCCATTGGTACAATAGAGCGTCCCGCGCCGCGAAATATTCCAGCGAGTGCGTGCGACATAGCGAGCAGGATATAGAAAAGAGAGGTCGTGCGCGCGTGCATCGCACCGTAGCGTATAGATTCCGCGTCGTTTGTAAAACAGCTTATAAATACCGGTGCAAATATGAATATGACGATACCGATAAGCTCCGCCATGACCGCTGTCGTTATTATTCCGAAGCGTGCGCCTTTTTTTACCCGTTCGTAGTTTTTAGCTCCGAGGTTCTGCCCGACAAAGGTCGTCATAGACAGCGCGAAGCTTGTAATTGGTATGAATACGAAGCCCTCGACCCGCGAATATGCTCCGCTGCCCGCGACCGCGACCGAGTCGAATGCGTTGATGTTTGACTGTACGACCATATTTGCAAGTGCGATAACCGAATTCTGGAGTCCGGACGGCAGACCTAATTTGAGCATTTCGAGTAGTATACAGCCGTCGATTTTCAGCTCGCGTACTGACAGCCTTACGACCGGATCGGCGCGTGAAAGCTTTATAAACGCAAGTATGACGCTGATGCTCTGCGCAATGACCGTCGCTGCCGCCGTCCCCGCCACGCCCATTTTGAAGCATAAAACAAATACGAGATCAAGGACAACGTTTATAACCGATGAGATAAGCAGGAAATACAGCGGCTGACGGCTGTTTCCGACCGCCTGAAATATGCCGGTGGTGGTATTGTAAAGCACGA
>JBAXZA010000292.1:0-2798 GCA_041670545.1 Eubacteriales bacterium
CCGCCGCTTTTCTTCTGTGTGCTGTCGTTATCCATATTATTCCTCTCCTGCGGCTTTACACCTGTTAATTTTCTGCTGTGCTTCACGTCTGCGCGGTTTTTGACCTCCGCCAACTTATTCGCTTACCTCGCGTATTGCGGTGCAGTAGCCGCTGCCGGTGAATTCGGGAACGCGCAGGCTGACGAGCGTTCCGACCGATATCTGATAGCCGTCGATATAGTAATACCCGTTTTCGAGCTGTGCCGCCGCCTTGACCGTGACAAACATATCGAATTTATCGGGCATAACGGCGTATTTTAGCGTTCCCGTCGAGCTGTCCTCGATGGTGCGTATAGTATCCTCGTATTTGATGTCGACGACCTCGCCGATCGGCATCAGCTTGACGGTATCGGTGACGCTGTCGCCTATTCCGACAAGACCCTTGAACTGATCGCGCACCTCGCTGAGCAGCACTGTGTATTCTATATTTTTGGTTACCGCTCCGGTCAGCTTGCCGCTGCCGCCGCTCGATGTGAAAATGTAGATGAGCAGCGTCGCGGCTCCGATTATTATCGCAAGCAGGACGATATCGATCACATAGCTGACCGGACTGCGGCGGCGTGACGCCGCTCCCGTCGCTTTTTTCTTTTCCATGATGCTTATATACCTCGTTAATTTATGGTTTGACGCCCAGCGCCTTTTTATGAACAAGCCTTAGGGCGTTTTTTTCAGACAATTCCGCGCTCGTCCGCCGCTCCCGACGGAATAACGCGGCATATCGCGGCGCAAAGCCCGAATGTGAGCCAGAACATCAGAAATATGCGGTAATTATACCATACATAATCCGTCATTCCCTGTGCGAGTATAGCGACGATGCCGCAGAAAAGCGACGCGGCGTACAGCTTCATCGTCCTCATGCCGGGAAGGGTTGAATATCCGGCGTCGCGGTAAAAGGTGAAGCCGCGCTGAGCGAAAACGATCATGGCGGCGAGGAAGATCAAAAGTCCGAATATGCCGATCTCAAGCAGAATTTGCAGATAAAGCTGATGGCTGTGCGGCGCGCTCTCGATTCCGGCGAGCGAATAGCTCGGATAGACCTCCGCAAACGCGCTGCCGCCGACGCCTATTCCTCCGCCGAAAAAGTCGCTGATCATATCCGTGACGGCTCTCCAGATGTTGACGCGGTAGGCTGTGGAGGTATCCGACATATTGCCTATGCTCGTGAAGCGCGATATTATATTCTGCGGCAGCACGAACGGCATAAACGGAACGGCGCAGACACCCGCGATGATGATCAGAAGCGAACGGCGGCTGTAAATCAGCGCGAACAGCATGAGCGCGATGAGAAGTCCGAGCCATGCGCCGCGCGACCATGTGAACACAAGGCAGAGCGACACCGCGCCAAAAATTACAAAACGCGGCACTCCGCTCTTTGCGCTCTTGGACAGCAGCAGCGCCGCGAGCGCGATGGGGAGCAGCATGATGAGATATTCGGCGAGAACGTTTGGATTGCCGAAGGTAGAAACGACGCGTCCGCTTATATCCTCAAACATTTCCTCGTCCTGCCAAGTGGTCTGCGCGAGTCCGAAATAATTTTCATATATTCCGTAAAGCGAAACGAACAGCCCTCCGCCTATCGCGGCGGTTATGCAGCGCTTTATCCATTCGGTATCGCGGATAAGGTTGACACAGAGGAAATAACCCAGCATGAAGCATATATATACAAGCGCCGATTTAAGGCTCGCGGCGGGCGTTACCGAAAATATGCCGCCAAGCGCGAACATCAGCATGAACACCCCGACAAGACTGTCGCCGAGATCGAGCCGGAAGGTACGCCGTCCCTGCATTACCTTTAAAAAATAGCAGAAGAAGGTATAGCCGACAAGTCCGACGAGCGCCATTGTCGGCAGAAACGGCAGGGCGAAAAACGCGAGCACTACGCCGAATTCGGGCAGATACAGAAGTATCCGAAGCGCGATAGCTCCGATGAAAAATATTAAAATATACAGCGGCTTGATGAAATAGGTCATGAGTCCGAGCAGCATTCCGAGTATGAACGAAATGTTCGTGCGTCCGCACATCTCGCCGTCAAGCTCGAGCTTATCGCGGCGTATGCCTATCACAGAAAACAGTATGAAGCTCATCGCTCTGCTCTCGCATACTCGGTCGCAGAAGCGCCCTGCGGCAAACATCACCGGAATGCCCGCAAACGCGCAGACGGCGGCGCAGACGAGGGTGATATTGTCGCTTTCCATGTTCGATAAGGCGTACACCCGCACGAAATATACTATCGCCGAATAAAGCCCGAACGAGAACAGCATTATGCCCCACACCTTCATCGAGGTGCGCAGCAGATGCGAACGGATATCCGAAAACATACGCATAACGGCGCTCTGCTCAACTCCGCGCCTGAACGCCGCTTTGAGCGGACGGACGACGCGTCCCGATAAATTCAGCCTGTTCCACAGCCTTACGAGGAAGCTTTGCCGGGCGATCTCGTTTTCCCTGCCGTACATACAGAAGAAACGTCCGAACAGGCTGTCCGATATCCCCTTCGAGATAACGTCGCACAGATACAGGAAAAACGTGACTATCACCGATGTGCGGAAAACCGATTCGGCTTTTACTCCCGGCGGAGATTTTTGCTTTATATTATCCTTCAATATTGTTCACAACCTTTTTGTCCATATATAATATATTTGGCATATGCTTAAACGCATACGTTATATACTGAAACGCGTTTTATCAGCGGCGTTTTGGAATGACTCGTGTGACTGCACAGAGCACAGCGTATACAATCGCCCCGGCGGCGAATGTCG
>JBAXZA010000293.1:0-2788 GCA_041670545.1 Eubacteriales bacterium
CATGGAGAAAACAATCAAAATCGAAGGTATGATGTGCGGACACTGCGAGATGAGAGTCAAAAAGGCGCTCGAATCGCTTGAACAGGTGGAATCCGCCGTCGTCAGTCATGAAAATGGCAGCGCGATAGTGACGCTCAAAAGCGATATTTCAAATGCTGAGCTAAAAAAAGCGATCGAAGCCGAAGGTTACACAGTTATTTAAGTCAACGCCAATTGTTGTGAATTATGCCTTCTTCCTGACATAAATAATCCCCATAGAGTAGTCCTGAATCTTATAATTTCAGGTGTCTGTTCTATGGGGATTATATCATTTTATCACATATTGCGTATTATATTATTGCTTTATATCTGGAAAATCGATGCTGTTTGAATTATCCTCTGACTTCGTTCCGCTGTTTGACGCAGCATCCGATGCTTTCATCGGGATATGCGCTGAAGCAGCATTGGAATCCATGATTTTGCGCGTTTTCTCGCGGCGCTTCTTAGTGCTGCGTACGCAGAACGCGATTATCAGAGCGGCGAGCAGCGCGATGAAAGCAAGCACGATGAGCGTCGGGACGGCGTAGACGAAGCTGACCGCGAAATTACGGCAGCCGTCGGCGAAATCCGACCACGATTCGGTGAACGCTTTTGATATTCTCTCTCCGAAGGTTGCGGGTTTGACCGTCGCTGGCTGATATTCAAGCACTTCGCTGAGATTTATCGAAACCGTCGACAACGAAACATAGCTGTCATAACGGTTCAAAGTGGAATAATAGCTTTCGATCTGATATCGGACTTCGCTCAGTTTATCCTCAAGCTTGAGCATATATTCGAGATCTGACGCGCCGTCGAGCATTTCAAGCAGACGTTTTTCCTGCGTGAGAAGGGAATCGAGCCGCGCCTGTGTGTCATAATAGGTGTCGGTGATATCGCTCGCGTTTTCGCTTTTGCTGACGATATTGCAAAGCCCGCCAACATCGGTGATAAACAAATCGAGGGTATCGGATGGTATACGGAAGGTGAACGACGCGAAGCGTTCATTTGCGTACATATCAATGCTTGTGCCGGCAATGTCGGAATTCTCCGTATATCCGCCGAGCGCGTTTACTTTGGAGGTGAGCGCCGAGACCGCGTCGTCAAATTGTTTTGTTTCAAGTGACAAATCGACAGAACGCACGATTTTGCGCTGTGATGTTACCTCTGACGCTGTGCCTGCGGAGCCGGAAGCCGCATTTGCGGTCGGCGACGTCTGCGGTAAGGCGGCAGTGGTTTCGCCATAGTAATATCCATTATCGTAGTCGCCCTCATATGAGTCACTGTAAATCTCACCTTTGGTATCATAGCTTGAGCTTACGCCGTCAGCGGAGCTTGAGCAGGATGTCAAAAGCAGAGCGCAGATTGCAAGCGCCGATAAGAATGCGTTTTTCCGAGCGAATATCATGTTTTATCCCGAACCTTTCGTCGTCGATTGATATTGTGCGGGTATTAGTCGGAATGCAGCGCGTTATTTACTTCAAGTGAAGCGGATCGGTCGACTTATATGATAATAAATCCGCGTTTTAAACGTTGAGCTTTGCGATCGCCTTTTCAATTCCGTCGAGAGTGCCGCGATAACCGTTGAGTTTAGCGCGTTCGCCATCGATGACAGCCGCGGGAGCCTTTGAGGTGAAGCCTTCATTTGAAAGCTTTTTCTCGATGCGTTCAATTTCGCCGATCGTCTTTTCCTTTTCCTTTGTGAGCCGGGCAAGTTCTTTCTCAAAATCAATCAGCTCACCCATCGGAATATAAACGGTTGCGGAGTCGGTGATTATCTGAACCGCGTCGTCCGAATGATATTCGGCGCAGACATTGACCTCAGACGCCGACGCAAGCCGTTTGAAAAACACGAAGGTATCCGGAGCAAAGGTTTCGGCGCGGTCCGTGACGATGAAAATCTGCGCCTTTTTGGACGGAGGAACGTTCATCTCGGCGCGGCGGTTGCGTATGCCGCGAATAGCCGCGATAAGGCGTTCCATGTGAATTTCCTCGTCGGTAAAATCGAGAGCGGCGTCGGCTGCTGGGAAGGAAGCGATCATTATGCTGTCGCCTGTATGCGGCAGCGACTGCCATATTTCCTCGGTAATGAACGGCATAAACGGATGCAGAAGCTCGAGCGTATGAAGCAGAACATAGGCGATAACATTCTGAGCGTCGGTATCGCCGTCGGCAAGACGGGGCTTTGCAAGCTCGATATACCAGTCGCAGAAAATATCCCAAATGAAATCGTACAGCTTTGAAAGCGCTATGCCGAGTTCATATTTTTCGATATTATCAGTAACCTCGCAAACCAGCTTGTTATAAAGCGACAGTATCCATTTGTCCTCGATATGAAGCTTATCGGATTCCGGAAGGTTTATTTCGTCTATGGTAAGATTCATGAGGACAAAGCGGGCGGCGTTCCAGATTTTATTATTGAAGTTACGCGCTGCTTCAATCTTCTCATCGGAAAAGCGCATATCGTTTCCGGGCGAATTTCCGGTCGCAAGTGCGAAGCGGAGAGCGTCCGCGCCGTATTTTTCGATAACGACTAACGGATCGATACCGTTGCCGAGCGATTTTGACATTTTGCGTCCCTGAGCATCTCTGACCAATCCATGTATAAAGACGTTGGGGAAGGGAATTTGTTCCATTGCTTCGATGCCCATGAATATCATTTTCGACACCCAGAAGGTGATGATATCGTATGCGGTTACAAGAACGCTTGTCGGATAGTAATATTCAAGCTCTGCGGTCTTGTTCGGCCAGCCGAGAGTCGAGAACGGCCACA
>JBAXZA010000294.1:0-2784 GCA_041670545.1 Eubacteriales bacterium
CTATATATTCGTGCAGGTTTACGGGTACGAACCCGAAGGATGCGGGACGCGGCGGCACTATATATTCGCATAGGTTTACGGGAACGAATCCGAAGGGTGCGGGACGCGGCGGCACTATATATTCGCATAGGTTTACGGGTACGAATCCGAAGGGTGCGGGACGCGGCGGCGCCCCTCACCCCTCGGACTCCCCTATCCCCGCTGGGACGCGCAAAGTACGTGCGGCACTCCCGCGTGTGAGCGCTCTCTGCAAGATGAAGTCTCGTTAATGCCGCTGTTTCTCTCCAAGCAAGGTAGGCGTAGCCGCACCAGCGGAGATGTGTACCCTGATGCGCCGGACGATGGCAGCGCTTGCTGGGAACTAAAATATTCTTCGAGGCAACCGCCGCCGTCGCTACCCGACCTCGGATAAACACATCGAGCAACGCGAGCCGAGCGCGGCTTATTTTGCCGCAAATACAGAATATGCGGCTTGTGTGAACGTCCCCTCGTGCGCACTTCACACGCGGGAGCCGCGCCTCGTAAAGCGCACCGTTCCAAGGGAAAGCGGGAGAGTCTGAGAGGACGGAAAACCGTATGGTTGTCCGTCCTTTCAGATTCGTACTCGTTTCGCAAACGAAAAATCATCTAAAAAACCGCCCGCGCAGCATCGCAATCCGTTTTGCAAACGAAATATCATCGATAAACCGTTCTTTCAGCTCCGCCCAAACTGTTTTTTTACGATTTATTGTAAAATATGTCATATCCCACTTGAAATATCATACTGTTCTATGTTATAATGTTAAAAGATAGACAAACGGTGTTATATTTTTTGGGGGAAGGTGAGACAGATGGTTGATTTCAGCTATTTTGAAGTGAATCTGATCTCTGCCGCCGTGTGTATTGTTATTCTGTGCAATCTCAGAGAACGCTCATTCCGCAATGCGATGATAGATTCGAGCCTTTTCCGGCTGCTGCTCATCATCAATACCCTGCTGCTTTTAACCGATAACTGCATAACACTGCTCAACGGCAGAACGTTTGGCGGTGCGTATACGCTCAATGTGATATCCACCTCGATATATTACATACTTCAGCCGGCGTTTGCGCTGATATGGATGCTTTACAGCAACTACAAGCTGTTTGCCGACCGCGAAAGGCTGATGCGGAAATTGCCGCTGTATATAGTGCCGTTTGTTGTAAACGTTTTGCTCGCGGTGATAAGTCCGTATACGCATACCATATTTTTTATTGATAGTATGAATAACTATCAGCGCGGAGATTTGTTCAGCCTTTCGTATGCTGTCGCTTTCATCTATTATTTTTTGGTATGGGGCTTCATTTTCATGCGGCTGCATGAGTCGCGGTCGCCGTACGACGTTAAAAACTGCCGGTATTTCGCGTTATTTCCGCTTCCGGCGCTGATAAGCTCGATACTGCAATGGATATTCAGTGGAATATCGCTCATATGGGTGACAAATACGCTGCTGCTGCTCGTGATCTTCATAAACATTCAAAATAATCAGATTTCCACCGATCCGCTGACGGGACTTTATAACCGCCGCTATCTCGACCGCTGTATACACGATATGATACATGACCGCACAGACGGCGAGCTTCTGTTCGCCGCGCTCATCGATATCGACAGCTTCAAGAGCATAAACGACCTATATGGTCACGCCACCGGCGACCGCGCCCTCGTCCGCACCGCCGAGATCCTGCGGCGCAACTGCGGTCACGGCGATATTTTAGCGCGCTTCGGCGGCGATGAATTCGTTGTGGTCGGCAAACGTCCAAACCACCGAACGCTCGGCAAAACGCTGTCGCTCATACGCGGCGGAGTCGATTCGTTCAACAGCGCCGCGCACGAAAAATTCGTCCTGTCGTTCAGCATAGGTACCGCAGTATTTGGGATAAACGCAATAGACACGCCCGAAAAGCTCATAAGCGCGGCCGACGCTGCAATGTACCGTGAAAAACAGCGCAAGAACGGCGCGCAGAAGGCTTAGTCCGACGCATTATGTACACAGCGCGGCGAATGAAATATATTTTTAAAAACTCCTTGCAATCACGCCCTTCGTATGGTAAAATATGCTTGACCGCCTGCCGGTCATAAAATATGAATTGTTTTGAAAGCGGGTATATGAATATGAAATACGGTCTTCAAATGTACAGCGTTCGCGATTTCACTGAAAAAGATATGGATTACGCGCTGCGCTCGGTCGCCGAAATGGGTTATTCGTTTGTCGAATTCGCGGGCTTTATGGGTCACAGCGCGGAGGAGATCAAGGCGATGCTCGATAAATACAAGCTCACCGTTTCCGGCACTCATACTGGCTGGGAAGAAGTCAAAAACAATTTCGCCGAAACCGTTAAATATCACAAAACGATCGGCAACAAGAACATAATTGTCCCCGGCGCTGACCTTTCCACCAAGGAAAAGCTCGACGCTTTCATCGATTTTGTAAATGAATATCAGCCTAAGCTCGCCGCCGAGGGCATTGAGCTGGGCTATCACAATCATTCGCACGAATTTCAGCCGAATGCGGACGGTCAGTACATACACAAGGAGCTTGAGGAGCGCACAAACGTGTTCTTCGAGATCGACACCTTCTGGGCGTTCAACGCCGGACTCGATCCCGTTGAAACCATCACCAGACTTCAGAACCGCATACACGTTATCCATCTCAAGGACGGTCAGAAGGGCGGCAAGGGCTTCTCGCTCGGCGACGGCGAAGCGCCGGTAGCGGCAGTCCGCGAAACCGCGATCAAGCTCGGCTTCCGTATGGTAGTCGAAAGCGAATC
>JBAXZA010000295.1:0-2761 GCA_041670545.1 Eubacteriales bacterium
CATTTCTCTCGCGTATAGTGATGTGGTTTTCGCGAACTTGCGCCGCCTAATCAGGGTCCCTCCCCTGAACCGGCAGCTGGTTTTTTAGGCTGATAATAATTTCGTCGAACTCACGTTATTTAGGGATTGTTCGTAAAATCGCTGCAACCGGTTAAATTGTATAAAAATATATTTAGAAGTTTGTATTACACCGAAAAATCCGAAATAATAACTCGGATATATGGTTTTTATTTCGTGATTTTTCATTTTTCGAACAAGACCTTGCAATCCTCTGATTAATTCGCCGACGCGTTGAAATCAAGGGCATTCAGCCCCTGTATTTCAGCATTGGCATCGACGAATGACACTTAACAATATACAGCACAAATTTATTTTGCAAGGAAGTGATCATTATGTCAAAATTTGACAATACCACGCTCGCCTGGTCGCAGTATGAGGCGGGACGCCAATACCGGCTGTCTGCCGGAATGTATGACGCGTCGGCGGAAAACGAACGCTTCTACCGGGGCGATCAGTGGAACGGCGTCAACACACAGGGACTCGGCACGCCGGTATTCAACATCATCCGTCGCGTTACCGATTATATGATCAGCTCGATCATGGCACACCGCATCACGGTTTCCTATACCGATGAGCAGAATCCGTATACGCCGGAGGGCGAACGCGAGCATATAGCACACTCGGTAGAACTGCTCGGACGCTACGCCGCCTACCGCTTCAACCGCAGCGAAACCGACGTTATGCTCCGAGATTCGCTGCTCGACGCCGCCATATCCGGCGACGCGGTATTCTATACCTGGTGGGACGCGCAGATCCGCACCGGTCAGCCGTACAGCGGCGATTTCCGCACTGTCCTCATCGATCCGCTGAATCTGACGGTCGCCGATAACACCCTCCGCGATATTCAGCGGCAGGATTATGTTATACTGCGCGGACGCACCTCGGTGTCAAGGCTCAAAGCCGAAGCCGCCCAAGCGGGAGCCGACGAGGAAACGCTTAAACTGATAATTCCCGACTCACCCGACGAGGGGAGCGACGAGGGCGACGCCGATCAGAGCGTCAGCCGCGCCGACTTCGTTATTAAATTTTACCGAAGCGCCGCCGGCAGCGTCTGCTGGGAAAAATGCACCCGCGCCGCCGTCATACGACGCGCCGAAACGTCTATGAAGCTGTATCCGCTCGTCCATTACTGCTGGACAAGGGTGAAGAACCGCTTCAACGGCTATCCGCTCATCACCCCGATGAAAGGCAATCAGAAATACATCAACAAAGCCTACGCGATGGCGATGAAGCATATGACCGATACGGCGTTTTCAAAGGTCATTTACGACAAAAAGCTAATTCCCGAATGGTCGAACGAGGTCGGACAGGCGATTGGAGTTATGGCGGGCGGCGACGTTTCAAACGCCGTGCATATCGTCGGCTGCGGAGAGATGGAGGGCGGCTTTACCGATATCCTCGACAGCACAATCCGCAACACAAAGGAGCTTTACGGCGCGACCGACGCCGCGCTTGGCGAAACGAGCGCCACAAATACAAGCGCTATACTCGCATTGCAGGAAAGCTCCGAAATACCGCTTGAAAACATACGCATAAATCTTTACGGCGCAGTCGAAGCGCTCGCCGCCGTCTGGGCAGAGTTTATCTGCGCCTACTATACCGACGGCAGACTTGTAAGCTATGCGTCCGACGAGGGTATGCGCTGCGCCGCCGCCGATTTCAAACGGCTATCCGACCGAATAATCAGCGCGCACATCGATGTCGGAGAAGCGACGCGTTTCTCGAAAATCGCGGTGATGGCGACGCTCGACAAGCTGCTCTCCGGCGGCTACATCACAATAGCGCAATATCTGCGCCGGCTGCCAGACGGTGTCATACCCGAGCGCGACGCTTTGATCGCGGAGCTTGCCGGAGCATCGAATAAGGAGGATAAAATCACGCCCTCCGAAACGAGTAGCATAAAGGAGGACAATACAGCGCTGTCCGACACAAATAACGGAGAGGAGGACAAAATCGCACCCTCTGATATATCAGAAACGGAAAACCACAATTTCACATCAGCCGAAACAGAAAAGGAGATTAATGTATGAACGAAAACGACACTGAAACCGTAAATACCGACTACACGGCTGCATTGCGCGCCCGTATCGCCGAGCTTGAGAACGAGCTTGCGTCCATTCGCCCTGTGGACGAGTTTTCACGCCTTTATCCGGACGCCGACCGCTCCGACCTGCCCGCCGAGGTCAGCGAAATGGAAGCGCAGGGCGTTCCGATCGCCGCCGCCTATGCGCTGTACCTGCGCCGCGAACAGTATAAAAGCGAGCAAGCGGCGCGCAAAAACAGCGAACACGCGTCAAGCTCTCCGGGCGGCGCCGACGCCGAGGGCGATGTACCTCCGCTCACCGTCGAGGAGATCAAAAAGCTGCCGCAGTCGGCTGTACGCCGCTATTATTCGCAGATACTGCGCGTGCTCTCCGGCACAAGATAAAACGCTTTTCACATAAAACGCCTAAGTTCATCTGTTCGTATCAAAAAAGGTCTTTGTGACCGTACAAATAATTTTTATTTATAAAGGAGAAAAATATTATGGCCATTGCTGATTTTATTCCTGCTGTTTGGAGCGAAACCCTTTACAAAGCGCTCGAGGGCGAATACATCGCCGTCAAAAACTGCAACCGCGATTTCGAGGGTGAAATTCGCGGCAAGGGCGACACCGTCAACATCTGCGGCATCGATCCCATCACCGTATTCAGCTATTCCA
>JBAXZA010000296.1:0-2760 GCA_041670545.1 Eubacteriales bacterium
AGAGCGCCGACCGCATAGCCGTCATGGACGGCGGCAAGCTCGCGCAGCTCGGCACGCACGACGAACTAATGGCAAGCGGCGGCATATACAAAACGCTGTGGGAATCTCAGGCGGAAAACTATGCCGACGCGACGGGGGAACGCGGCTTTTTGCAAAAAGTCTGATAAAAACCATAAGGCAAGGATATATATTGTGACATAATTTTTACACAGTTTTCTTCCAAAAACGCATACCTGTTTCTATATCGTTAAATTTATATAAAATATACGGCATAATAAAAACCGGAGAGACTGCAATCTCTCCGGTTTTTATTATGCCTGCGTAAGTGAGCGTTAACCCACTATTTTATAATAAACCTTTGCCGTGAGTGCATACACCGCCGCGTATATTAGCGCGAAGATGAACACCGTCGCGAGGGTTGTAAGCGCGAACAGGGTGACGTTTGTCAGACTAAATAACAGCAGTAGCCGCGTTATCATTTTGAATGCCGCCGCGATGTGCAGCGCCGCCGCCGCGAGCGGGAGGAAGAACACGGTCACGACCTGCGAGCGTATGCAGGAGCGCACCTCGGAATGGCTCATGCCGACCTTCTGCATGATATTGAAGCGTTCCTTGTCGTCGTAGCCCTCGGATATCTGCTTGTAGTAGATTATAAGCACCGTCGCCATGATGAACAGTGTGCCGAGGAAAACGCCGAGGAAGAAGAAGCCGCCGTACAGTCCGTAAAATTCCGCTTTGTTGTCGGCGCGGCAGACATAGGTGAAATGCAGCTCCTCATTTTCATCTGCGAACGCGTCCTCCATACCCTGATGCAGAGCCGATGAAAACGCGGAATTATCGCTGTCGGAGAGATCGGTATCAATATCTCCGTTCATAATTAAAAATGCCGAGCCGGACTGCGCCGCCTGCGCCATATCCGCCGTGTCAGCGACGATAATGACACTCGAATCATACAGATTAACGGTCGCGCCGGAGCCTACTGAAAGAGGGGCAATGCGTTTTATGATTTTGTAGTCAGAGCCGAATAAGGTGAAGCTGTCCTCGAGCGCTCTCGACGAACCTATATCATATACCGCACATTCGCCGTCGGAGAGGGTGAGTGTGACGTCGGTCAGCGCCGTATAATCCTCGGCGGTCATGATGTAGAAGCCGCGAACAGCGCTCACGGTCATATCTCCGTCTGCCGTATATACTCCGTTTTTGCCGTATGCGGTCAAATTGACATAGGCATAGCTGGCATGATACGATGGTGTGACTCCGTTTTCAGTGCAGATATTATTGACGGCAGCATGAAATTTTTCAACAGTTATCACATCCGGCGAATTCATATTCATATAAGTTTTTATCGTGATATCATGCGGATAAAGCGATGCAATAGCGTCGTCGGTGCCGAGATACATACAGAGCGTGCCGGATACCATGACCAGCACCATAGTTGAGAGTATACAGATGTTTGAAAGCCCCACGGCGTTCTGCTTCATGCGGTATATCATGCCGGAAACAGGTATGAAATGTTTGGTTTTGTAATAGTATCCCTTGTTTGAGCGAAGCAGCTTGAGCACCGCGATGCTCCCCGCCGTAAACAGCAGATAAGTACCTGCGATTACAAGAATGACCGCGACGAAGAACAGCGCGAGCGCGCTTATCGGCGATTCGGTGGTTATCGCGATATAATAGCCGACTCCAAGACATAAAACGCCTAAAATCGTCATTATCAGTTTGGTTTTCGGTTCGCGTTCTCCGACGTTTCCGCCGCGCAGCAGCTCGATGGGGTTGGATATTGTGATTCGTGCGATATCCGATATGAGTATGAGCGCGAAAATCAAACCGAACAGTATGAGCGTTGTAACAAGAGCGGTGATGCTCACCTCGAATTTAATCGGCTGTGTGAAGTTCATCATGCGGCTGAGCAGCATCATTACCAGCTTGTTGAAAACAACGCCGCAGACAAGTCCTCCGCCGATTCCGATGAGCGCGGTGTAAATCGTTTCGATTCCGAGTATGACCGCGATATGCCGCTTTTCCATGCCGAGGATATTATATAGACCAAGTTCTTTTTTGCGGCGCTTTATCAAAAAGCTGTTGGTATAGTACAAAAATATGATGGCGAACAGACCGATGACGATAGTGCCGAGCCATAAAATCGATGCGAGTGCGGCTGAGCCGGGCATATCGGTAATTCCGGGGTTTGACGCGAGCGAGCACATGATGTAGAACATCATGACCGTTCCGACGGCGGTGAGCAGATACGGGAAATAGAATTTGCCGTTTTTTCGAATATTCTGCGCGGCAAGACGCGGATAAAACAGCTTATTCACGAGCCGCGCCTCCCGCCATGACGGTAAGCGTATCGGATATCCGCGCGTAAAACGCTTCGTTCGACTGCTCGCCGCGGCAGAGCTGATGGAACACCTCGCCGTCGCGTATGAACAGCACGCGTCCGGCGCGGCTCGCCGCCTTGACCGAATGGGTGACCATCAGAATAGTCTGCCCCGAGTGCCATATGTCGGTGAAGATGTCGAGCAGATTGTCCGACGCGCGCGAATCGAGCGCTCCGGTCGGCTCGTCGGCGAGAATGAGGCGCGGCTTTGTTATCAGCGCCCGCGCAACTGCGGCACGCTGCTTCTGACCGCCCGAAACCTCATAGGGGAATTTGTCGAGCAGCTCGGATATTCCGAGCTTTTCTGCTATCGGAGACAGCGCCGCCGCCATTTCATCGTATTTTTTTCCTGACAGCACGAGCGGCAGAAAAATATTGTC
>JBAXZA010000297.1:0-2759 GCA_041670545.1 Eubacteriales bacterium
CGAGCCGAGCGCGGCGCATTTTGACGCCAGCGAAGAATATGCGGCCCGTGTAACCGACACCTTTGTGCGCACTTCACACGCGGGAGCCGCGCCTTCTCAAGCGCACCGTTCCAAGGGAAAGCGGGAGAGTCTGAGAGGACGGAAAACCGTAGGGTTGTCCGTCCTTTCAGGTTCGAACTCGCTTCGCGAACGAAAACTTATCAAGAAACCGTTCTTTCAGCTTCGCAACCCATTTCGCAAACGAAAATGCTTAAGCGAACGAACATTATTCACTCATATCGCAGACCGCTTGCCCGCGCCAGCGCTATACAGAAGCCTACATCACAGCGCGAACCGCGGAAATCGACGGTCGGTAGGTTGACATACTCAAACGACGCGCCGCGGATATCACAATTTAACATTTTTGTTTCAGAAAAATATGAATTATCAAAATTACAGCCGCAAAGCCGGCATTCGTCGAAATGGACTCCGAACAGATTCGCACCGCGAAAGCTGATATCGCCCATATCGCGCTTTTTGAAGCGCATTTTATTAAGCTTTGTATACGACCAGTCGCCGCCCTCGATATTAACGGCGGCGTTTTCTCCTCCGAGCGAGCTTCCGGTCATTTTGCAGCCGATGAAATCCGTGCCGAGCATTATCGCGTTATCGAGCGCGCACGATATGAACGCGCAGCGCAAAAAGCTCACGCCCGAAAAGTTGGCGAATTCAAAATCACATTCCTCAAATACACAGCGCGATATCGCCGCGCCGCTTATATTGCCGTTTTTGTCGTCCGAATGGTCAAGCCCATCGCTGCATTCGCAGAAAGCCACCGCGCGGAAAGAGCATTTTATGAACCTTACGCCGCAGAGCACCTCCGGCAGCTCAAAATCGTCCGAATAGTCACGGCAGCTTATTATTTCGTCTATAAAGCATCACTCCCCGCTTATATGATATCACATCGCGCGGCGCTTGTCCATATTTTTCGATGAATGTGCAAAATATGACGCAATATCAAAAAAGGATTGACAAACTCCGCGGGCGGCGTTATGATATTGTATATGCGAAAAACGCCGCAAAAGTCTGTATGCGTAAATAATAACGGAAGCCGGGGACAAGCGTCATGACAGCCGCACAGCCAAAAAATTTTAAAATATCGCACGACCGGGCGTTTTACAAGAGCTTTGCTCTGCTCACTTTGCCGATAATCGCGCAGAATATCATCACCCACGCCGTCACCCTCGCCGACAACATTATGGTTTCAGGTCTTGGAGAGGTGGCGCTCGACGGCGTCTACGTCACCAATCTCGTTACAATGTTCGTCACTCAGCTCATCGCCGGAATATCGCCCGCAATGATAATTTTAGCGACGCAGTATTGGGGCAAGAAAGACGTTAAATCGATGAAAAACGTCATTTCCATCGGTATGCGTATAAGCCTTATCGGAGCGGCGGTTATCGGCGCCGCGCTGCTGATATTCCCGCAGGCTATACTTGGTCTGTTCACCGACGATGCCGCCGTGGTGAGCGCCGCCGTCGGCTATGCGCGGATCATTGCCTGTACATACGTTTTTTACGCGGTTTCGAACATTCTGATAGCCGCCATGCGCTGCGCCGAGGTCGTGCGCATCGGTATGGTCGTATCGGCGGCGGCGCTCGCCGTCAATGTTTCGCTCAACTGGGTTTTCATCTACGGTCACTTCGGCGTTCCCGCGATGGGAGCGCCCGGCGCGGCGATTTCAACATTGATTTCGCGTATCATAGAAGCCTCAATCATGGTGTTTTACGTTTTCTTCCGCGATAAAAAGCTGCGCATACGAATCTCCGAGCTGCTTTGCCGCGTCGAGCGCGTTCTGCTGCGGGATTTTGTGCGTTACGGCTTCCCCGTTATCCTCGGCAGCGCCACATGGGGAATCAATCTTCTTGTGCAGGGTGCGATAATCGGGCATCTCGACGTCAATTCCATATCGGCATACAGCATCGCCGGAACGGTGTTTTCGATTCTGACAGTAGCGGCGTACGGCAGTGCGACGGCTTCGTCGATCGTCATCGCGAAAACGGTCGGAGGAGGGGATATCGAAAAGGTCAAAACCTACGCGCGGACGCTCCAGCTAATTTTTCTGTGCGTCGGAATATTCACCGGCGCGCTGATATTCTTCACCCGCCCGCTTGTACTAATGATTTACGGCTCGATGGAGGCTAAAACGCTCGAATACGCGAATCAGTTTCTTATAGTCCTCGCCGCGATGAGCGTCGGAACGTCCTATCAGATGGCGACGCTGACCGGAATCGTGCGCGCGGGCGGCGCGACCTCGTTCGTGCTGATAAACGATCTTATATTCGTGTGGTGCATAGTAATTCCGTCGGCGGCGCTTGCAGCGTTCGTTTTCAACGCTCCGTCATGGGTGGTCGTACTTTGTCTGAAATGCGATCAGATACTCAAATGCGCCGTCGCCGTCGTCGAAGTCAACCGCTTCACTTGGATAAAAAAGCTGACACGATGAGATATCGCGTACAATATGTCGAATATTATACATAGTTTTACATTTTTATAAAGAACAGGAATTTTAACGATGAATACAACTCTGCGACTTGTCAAAATGGCGAAAAAGCATTATCCGCCGCTTATATTGGCGACGCTCGGACTTACCGGCGCGGCGCTTCTCAATCTCGTGACGCCCGAAGCCGTCCGTGCGCTCACCTCGTCCATATCAAACGGCACGCTCGACACGAACACCCTCGTAACCCTCGTTTCGGTGCTTGTGGGAGCTTATCTGC
>JBAXZA010000298.1:0-2751 GCA_041670545.1 Eubacteriales bacterium
CGAAGCGGCGGTGCGAGCCGGAAAGTTGCCGATGATAGTCAAATCGGGATAATGATTTATCATGCGTGTGAAATCCACAATGATCTTAACATTCTGCAATTTAAAATAATGCGCTTCCCTCTCCGCGGCCTCCGTACCGAGACGGTCGAGATATTCAGCCGGAAGCAGCATTCCGCCAAAATGATGCGCAAAGGTCGGATGCGCGAGCAGATAATTTTTAGCCGATTGGTTTTCGTAACCGAGTGAGAGATACAGCCTGTCATCACGCGGCGACGGATTCGACTTTGGCAGCGTTTCAAAGGAAATCCCCTTCGCCCGCACGTTATAAATACGGCAGTCGTACGGTTTCAGCGTATATTTTCCGCTCGTGCGAACAGGCTCGGTATAATGTACAAATTCCGCGCGCGGCATAAATTCGGGCAGCGATTCCACACCGTCGCCGATCGGCTCAGCTTCTGCCGAAACGATCTCGCCGCGACAAGCTGCTATATTGAAGCGCTCCTCCGCCAAGGTATTATTCGCGACGAAAAGCGTATAGTTTTCCTCATCCTTGACGCAGAGCGTATATTGCAGCGCGGGATTATCTGCCCAAATCAGCCTTACATCGCTTAAAGCACTGTCGAGCGCTGCCGCTGTTTCCGCTTTGAAGCGGTACGGACGCGCGATATCCTCGTTTACATTATTGCGGAAGTTAAGCTCATCGTCCGTGCGCTCCAGACTGTCGGCGTCGAGTATTTTGACGTTTGCACAGCAGCCGCCGAACAGCGCCGCGAAGCTTGCGTCGGCTTTCGCACCGTCAGTCGCGCTATCAAGCGCGCCCGCGAATACGAGCAGCTTCCCGCCGCCGTCTGTAAAGCTTCGGAGCTTGTGCAAAAGCTCGATATCGATCTCCGTTCCAGATAGCAGAATGGCGGTATCATAACGGGCGAGTATCTCGGCGCGCACATCGGAAAGCAGCACGTCCGCACATTCGCCATAGGGCGTCGGAGTAAGAAAACCTCTTTCGTCGCGGTAGAAGCCGGAGTTTTCATAGCCCGGGAACAGCATGGAGAACAGCGCGTGCAGCGCATAATCTCCCTCCGAATACGGAAGATTGCCCCACACGCGGTAGACCGCCGGACTGTAAAGCTGACGCGGCGGCATCCAACCGCAGCCGAAGCCGGCAATTATCGCAACAGGCGTATAAAGCGTGCCGGGAAAACCGTGCTCGAGCACAAATTCACCGCAGCGGCGCGCGATAACTCCGACCGGCGTAAGTGTATATTTTTTTCTGCCGACTATGTAATGACTCTCATCGTTTATATCGCCGTCGGAAGCTTCGGAGGTGGTGAACCAGCCGCCCTCAAAACCGAGAATATCGCAGTTGTACATATATTGATTGTAGATAAGCCGGCGAAGCAGACTAAGACTCGTTCCGGCAGTGCGGCCCGCCTCGTAACCCTTTGAGGTGTCGGGCTGTTCTGAAGCTATATGATAATCCTTATAGCCCCATCGATTCCAAACGGACGCGTTGCCGTAATTTAACAGACCATATTGCTTTGACGCACCTCGTATAAATGAAAACCACATCGGATTTGACGGCAGCGCCTGCGCCGTTTCCGCACCGAGCATTATCGTGTTTCCCTCACGCGCGAAATAATGCAGATAGGTAAGCGACGAAAGCGTTACCGTATGATTTTGCATAGCGTCGTTCAGCTTTTCAAAATACGCCTGAAAATTGCGGTACTGCATAACGCGGCTGTCTATCGTCGGCACAGAGGTTTCCGCCGACGCGTGAATATAGCGGCCGTCTTGCTCGCCGTTGTCGTAGCCGAGAAAATGCTCGCCCAGCTTTTCACGCAGACAGGCGTCGGTTTCTTCCGGTATTCCGTATTCGCCCCATATGCCATTGCTCGGCTTCGAACCGGGTACATAACCCCAAAAATCGTAGAGGTACAGCCCCTTTTCGACGCATTTGTCTACCAATTCCTTAAAATTTCCGGCAAAAAGCGTCGGATATACCGGCCAGAGTACGCGTCCGAGTTTAAAATAATCGACGTAAAGCTCGATCGTTTCATCAATCTCGCGAAGCAGATAATTGGCGTCGGGCATCGGACGCGAACCGGTATCGGAAGCTTCGCCTATATCCTTGACATTGCTCGAATTTGTCGGAAAGATACGCAGCGATGTAAACTGTATCGTGTTTCCAAGTGCCGCGCGGGTGACGGCTCTTGCGGCGCGACGGGTAAATTCCGGATATTCCTCCGGCTCGGTCAGATGCAGATACACTTTATTTTTCATTTTACCCCTCCTGTATGGCAGCATTTTTATAGGATTGTGTTATATCACGTTATCCGCTCGATAATATACACATATTCAAATGTTTTTACGATGAACGCCTTACCGCGGACGTTTTATAAATCGATGTGCTGATCTCCGTCCTTTACAGCGTAATGACGGCTGACTCCAAGCTCGTCCATCCACGCGCGGACGATGATAGTCTGCCAGCAATGGGTGTTATAGCCTTTTCCGGCGTTGTTGTCCCACAGCCACTGAGGTGTGCACCACAGGCAGCATTCGGGCGCCACGGCGGCGTACACCTCACGCGTGACGCCGTTTTGTCCGTGGTGCGCCATCTGGCAGTAATCGCTTTTCAGCTTTTCACCGTACATACCGAGCAGCTTTTCGCCCGCTTCGACTCCAAGATCGCCGAGAAACATTACGGTTTTGCCGCCGAGCGTCATTTTGATCACGATCGAAGAATTATTCACG
>JBAXZA010000299.1:0-2730 GCA_041670545.1 Eubacteriales bacterium
AGCAAAAATATGTTCCCAGCCGCACCGTAGGGCAAGGGCTCTGCTCTTGCCGTTCCCTACGCGAAACCAACATCATTTCAATATAATTTGGAATAATCACATATTTATCGATATATATTTCATCATAATACACATATACTTTCGGCGCTGCGTTTTTATGTTGGTGGGGTTTCGAGAAGCGGCAAGAGCAGAGCCCTTGCCCTACAATAAACAATAAATATTAAACATTAAACGTTAAACGTCAAACATTAATATCACAAGCTCACACAAATAAAAAAGACATATCTTCTCCTTGGGGAAGATATGTCTTTTTTGGTGACCCGGAGGAGAATCGAACTCCTGTTACTGCCGTGAAAGGGCGGTGTCTTAGCCTCTTGACCACCGGGCCGTATAAAACGACGGCATAAATGTCATCGTTTTTATGGTAGCGGAAATAGGATTTGAACCTATGACCTGTCGGGTATGAACCGAATGCTCTAGCCAGCTGAGCTATTCCGCCATAAAAACTGCTTTCGACACGATTTTATCGTTTCTCGTCGAGTGCTTTACAAGTATATCATACACAATTCGATTTGTCAAGAGTTTTTTTCAATATTTTTAAAAATATACGGAAATATTTTGCGTAAAATTCGGAGTTATATAAAACGCGGACGAGTTAAAAGAAAATATTCATCAAAACACATAATATCATTGAAATTTCCGATTAAATATAGTATAATAGTGTTATGTTCAGCCGCAGTTATCAGCGGCAAATATTTTTTATTTTTTGTGAGGTGAATGCTATGGCGTTGACTCCGCTGACCTTTAAAGGCGGCGTTCATATGGACGAACATAAAAATACCAGACGCTCACAGGTTGCCGCTATGACCCCTCCAGACGAGGTCATCATCCCGATGTCGCAGCATATCGGCGCGCCCTGCACTCCGGTAGTCGCCGTCGGCGATAAGGTCGACCGCGCTCAGATAATCGGCGAGGTCGGCGGCGGACTCGGCTGTCCGGTTCATTCCAGTATTTCCGGTACGGTAAAGGCAATAGCCGATTCGCTTATGCCAAACGGAATGCGCATCTCCTGCGTCCGTATTCAAAGCGACGGCGAAATGCGCCTTTCTCCCGATATAAAGCCCTTTGCCAAGCGCCTTTCCGATACTTCCTCCGATGAGATAATCGATATCATACGCAAAGCAGGAATATCCGGCATGGGCGGCGCGGCGTTCCCCACCTACGCAAAGATACAATCGGGAATCGGCAAGGCCGAGCGCCTTATTATAAACTGCGCCGAATGTGAGCCATATATAACCGCTAACCACAGACTGCTGCTCGAAAATCCCGCTTCGGTTATAAACGGAGCGAAAATACTGCTCAAAGCGTTCGGTCTGCGCAAAGCTGAAATCGCCGTCGAGGACAACAAACGCGACGCCATAGACAAGCTTGAGGAGCTTACAGCCGATACCGAGCTTATCGAAATTAAAACGCTGCGCACAAAATATCCGCAGGGCGACGAGCGGCAGCTCATTTATGCGCTCACCGGTCGCGAGCTGCCCGCTGGAAAGCTCCCCGCCGACCTCGGCTGCGTTATATTCAACGCCGAAACCGCGTCGGCGATATTTAACGCCTTCGCAAAGGGTATGCCGCTTATCGAACGTATCGTGACGGTCGACGGCGACTGCATAAAGCGTCCGATGAACGTTCTCGCTCCTATCGGAACAAAAATATCCTCGCTCATTGATTTCTGCGGAGGTCTTATTGCCGAGCCGAAAAAAATCATAAATGGCGGTCCAATGATGGGTGCGGCGCAGTGGGATCCCGACGCGCCTATAACAAAGGGGACGTCCGCTATACTCGTTTTTTCGGCGAAAGCCTGCGCCGCATACGAACAGCCGCCGGTCTGCATACACTGCGGCAAATGTCTTACCGTGTGTCAGATGCACCTGATGCCCACTAAATTAGCAATGTTCTCCGCCGCCGGACGGCTTGATTTATGTGAGCAGTACGACGCGATGTCGTGCGTCGAATGCGGCGCCTGCACCTACATCTGCCCCGGTTATGTGCCGATAACGCAGTATATACGCGCCGCGAAAGCCAAAATCAACGAAATCAAGAAAGCTCGCGCCGCCGCTGCCGCCGCCAACCGCCCCAGCGCGCCGAATTCCGCAGAGATCAAATCTCCTGCGTCCGCGGAAAATAACAAAAATGATAATAAACAGACTGGAGGTGACGCAAAATGAACGGCTCCGAAGATAAAATCACATCTGATACCGCTTCGCCGGATAACGGCGGCACGCTCAAAATGCCGGAATTGCTCACCGTTTCGCCATCGCCGCACGTCAAAGCTCCCGATACGTCGCGCACTATCATGCTCGACGTCTGCGTCGCGCTTTTCCCGGCGCTCGTCTGGGCCTGCTACATTTTCGGTCTGCGCGCGCTGACACTCACTCTGATAAGCGTTATCTCCTGCGTGATATTTGAAGCGCTTTTTCAGTTTATAATGAAGCGTCCGATCACAGTGCTCGATTTTTCAGCGGTCGTTACCGGAATACTGCTCGCTTTTAACCTGCCGTCGACAGTTCCGCTGTGGCTGCCTATTATCGGCGCGTTTTTCGCGATAGTTATCGTAAAGCAGCTTTACGGCGGAATCGGAATGAATGTCGTCAATCCGGCTCTTGCGGCAAGGGTGTTTTTAATGATATCATTCCCCGCTATCATGTCGGTTTACGTCAATCCTCTCGAGCG
>JBAXZA010000300.1:0-2716 GCA_041670545.1 Eubacteriales bacterium
AACTCCGGTTATTATATGGCGAGCGCGGTATGGTTCGACCGTTATGTTTATCAGGCGGTCATAAACAAGAAATATCTGGGAGAAGCGGTCAAAAACGTGTCGGATATAATAGAATTGAAGCCGTGGGACCCGATGGGTTCTCTCGCGCTCAGCGACTGAAACTCACGGCAATATTGAGAATAATCTTCTAATATAACATAAAAATCGACGCGGAAGCATAAATAAAGCTTTCGCGCCGTTTTTATAAAATGTTAAACGCACGTCAATAATAACAGGTGAAACACGAAGTCAACAGGTGAAACGTGAAGTAAAACGGAGGGAAAATATGAAAAAACTGTATTATGGCGGCAGTATATTAACCATGTGCGGCGAAAATCCCGAAGCGCTGCTCTGCGAAAACGGTATCATAACCGCTGTCGGGACGCTTGAAAATGTGCGCCGTCATGAGGGCGGCGCAGAATACATCGATCTGCGCGGAAAATGCCTGATTCCGGCATTCATCGATTCGCACAGCCACATCACCGCGCTCGCCGGAACGCTCGGTCTGTGCGCGCTCGGCGGCGCTGACAGCACGGACGAGATCAAACGGCGCATCTCCATTTTTAAGAAAACGGAAGCGACCGTCGGCGGCTGGGTTATGGGCTTCGGCTACGACAATAACCTCCTTGAGGGCGGCGCTCATCCGGACAGAAAAATGCTCGATGAAATTTGTCCGGATCTGCCGCTTATGATAACGCACGCGTCGGGCCACATGGGAGTGCTCAACAGCCGTGCGCTCGCCGCGCTCGATATCACTCGTGAAACCGAAAATCCGGACGGCGGGCGCATCGGACATTATCCTGACGGCGAACCGAACGGTTATCTCGAAGAAACTGCGTTCACTGTATGGAGCGCACGCATTCCGCGCGGCGAAACGGATATCGCGGCGAAAATCCGGCGCGCCGAGGATATTTATTTTTCGCACGGTATTGCGACCATTCAGGACGGTCTTACCCGTCGCAGCGAATGGACGCTGCTGTCGTCGCTCGCCGCCGCCGGACATCTCCGCGCCGACATCGTCAGCTATCCGGATATGAAGCTTTGTCCGGAAATAGTGTGCGAAAACGTCGATTATAATAATTACCGGGGACATCTGCGCATCGGCGGTTATAAAATTTTCCTCGATGGTTCGCCGCAGGGACGCACGGCATATATGAGCGAGCCATACGAATCGGACGAATACCGCGGCTATCCGATCTATTCCGACGCCGAGGTCCGCGCTTTCGTTGAACGCGCTGAAAACGAGGGGAGGCAGCTGCTCGCTCACTGCAACGGCGACGCGGCGGCGGAACAGTTCATCGCCGCGTATGAACAGGTCACAAAAGGGCGCGTGAGCGTCAGCCGTCCGGTCATGATACACGCTCAGCTCGTGCGGCGCGATCAGCTTCGGCGAATGGCGGCGCTCGGCATGACGGCTTCATTTTTTGCGGCACATATAAAATATTGGGGCGATGCGCATATAAATAATTTCGGAATGAGCCGCGCCGCGTATATTTCACCGCTTGCAAGCGCGGAACGCTGTGGCGTCAATTTCACGCTGCATCAGGACAGTCCTGTGATCGCGCCGGATATGCTCGAAAGCGTTCAGTGCGCCGTCCGGCGTGTGACATCAAACGGCGTAACCCTCGCGCCGGACGAGAAAATCGGTGTGATGAGCGCGCTGAAAGCCGTGACGCGCAGTGCCGCATATCAATACGGCGAGGAAAGCGGCAAGGGTATTCTCGCGCAGGGCTGCCGCGCGGATATGGTCATTCTCAGCCGCTCCCCGCTCGAAGTTCAGACTGAGGATATCGAAAAAATAACCGTCCAAGAAACAATCAAGGACGGCATAACAGTTTATAAAAGTTAGAAATTTACAATATTAAAACATCTCACACAGTTTAAAGTTCATGCAAGACCTTACTCTAAGACCTTGACCTTTTCCAAGAGTCCGCGTATCCACGCACCTTTACTCACAAGCAGAAGCTTTCGAGAATGGTCAGGCGGCTGTCAGAGCGCAGCGTAACTTCGCCTGTGCCGGCGGGAACGAAATAGCTGTCGCCGGCTTTTATCGGCTCACCGGAAAGAGTGCCTGCGCCGTCAACGCACATAATATGAAGGAAATGTTCGTCTGCGGTGAGGGTAAGCTCGCCCGAAAAATCAAAACGGCGGGTTGTGAATTTATCGCAGGAAGCGAGAAGTCCGGACGTTCCGCTGTAATTTTTCATCATCACCGGAGCGTGACAGGGAACGCTGAAACGCAGCTTCTGTATTTCATCCTCGGTGAATTTTTTCATCACGGTGAACGCGCGGTCGGTATGAAGCTCGCGCAGAGAGCCGTCGTCCTGACGGCGGTCGTAATCGTATACGCGATAGGTTATATTTGAATTTTCCTGTATTTCGGCGATGAGAATACCTCCGCCGATAGCGTGCGTCAGACCCGTCGGAATGAAATAGCACTCGCCGGGCTTGATGTGAACCTTTGTCAGCTTGTCCTCAAGTTTGCCGCAGTCAAGCGCGGCGCGGAGGTCGGCTTCGGTGTAATCGCCCTCCTGACCGTAGATCAGCCAAGAATCCTCGTCACAGTCCACGACATACCACTTCTCCGTTTTCGCGGGATGCACCTGAATCGAGAGCTTGTCCCCCGCGTCGATATATTTAACGAGAAGCGGAAAATCCGCAATATCGCCGCCTAAAT
>JBAXZA010000301.1:0-2714 GCA_041670545.1 Eubacteriales bacterium
ACGGACGGTGGTGTCGAGCGTGCTTGAAAAGCAGGTTCGGAAAACCTTGGCAAGGCGGGGATTGAATGAAAGCGCCGCGTCCGAACGCTCAAAAAGCTCTTTTATCGATTTTGTGAGCATAATATTCACCTCAGTTATGTTGATGAGCATTATTATACGCCGATTCAGCGTAATAATAAACGTATATTTCGTTAATTTCGCAGATCATAACAATATTATTTATAAATATCAGCACAAAAATACCGTCCGGTCGGGACGGTATTTTATGCGGCTATGTTATATTATTCTTTGACGGTAACGGTGAAAAATTCGATGCTCTGGATATGTACCTCACCGGCGTCTGACAGCGGGTCGATGCGCATTCCGGTCACCGTGCCGGTCCATACGGACGAGAAGGAGGTGTCGAGATGTATCTCATTGACGGCGGTCAGGTCTTCGGTAACCTCCCAGCTTTCACGCAGAGAGCCTTCCTCGGAATAATTGGGGTTGTCGGCATTGGTGAAGAAAAGCTGGAAAGCGTCGTTTGACGAACCGTCCGAGCCGGTGATTACGATCTCCTGAATGGAGTCCGCGTCAAGCTCGGGCGAGCCCTTGTAGGTTATATAAGGGTCGCCGCCGGTCGAAACGATGACAAGGCTGCCGCCCTCGACCTTGAGGTCGGAGATGTCGGCGTTCTTTGTGAAGGGCAGCTCTGCGCCGTCCTCCATTGTGGTATAATCCCACTTTGCGACAGAGGTGTATTCGTATTCGATTTGTTTCTTGGTTGTGGTTTCAGCTGTCGTAGTCTCAGGAGCCGCGGTCGTCGTTTCGGGCGCAGCTGTCGTCGTTTCGGAAGCCGTAGTATCCACAGCTGGAGTCGAGCCGCAGGAAACGAACGAAGCGGCGGAAAGCACGAGCGCCATTGCGAGCGCTGTTATACGCATTTTATTCATGATTATTAATCCTCCTGATATATTTTACAGGGCATAGATCTAACCCATACCTATATATTAATATATTATTTGATATTTGTCAATAGAAATTTGAAATTATTCGCTTTAAGACGCGTTTTTCGCAGTAAATTAAGCGCCTGAGCGGTGTATTTTGTTCAAGTATTGCTTTTGAATAAAAAATATGCTACAATATATTATATATCAGAAAAATGTGAATTATCGGCGAGGGGAACATTATGCGTTACATCGATTATTTTAAGCTGGCGAGCGAAAATGACGAAGCGGGATATATACTGTCCTATCCGGCGAAGCTCGAGATGCGCTGTTATTCGGATAACGTTTATCCTTTCAAAATATTTCCATATAAGCGGCTTGGTCGGCTCGATTTTGAGCAGATAACAATACTTTACGGCGGCAACGGTTCGGGCAAATCCACGCTGCTCAACATTATCGCGCAGAAGCTGGCGCTAAGACGCGGCGCACCGTTTAACAACACGCCGTTTTTAGACGAATACATCAAGCTTTGCGAATGTGGCTTTACCTACGGTAAAAATGCGCCAAAGGGCAGCCGTATCATCACAAGCGACGACGTTTTCGATTTTCTGCTCGATATCCGCGCTATAAACGAGGGCGTCGAGCGCCGCCGCGAACAGCTTTTCGACGATTACAACGAAATGAGCGATCCGATGCGCCCGACGTTTCAGATGAAATCGCTCGACGATTACGACGAATTGAAGCTTCACAATGAGGTCAGACATTCGACGAAATCGGCGTTTACGACCCGCCGCCTGCCGCAAGAATTGTCTGGCAAATCGAACGGCGAGAGCGCATATTCGTTTTTTACCAATGAAATCAAGGAAAACGCGCTTTATCTGCTCGACGAGCCGGAAAATAGCCTGTCGCCAAAGCTCCAGCTCGATCTCGCGTCGTTCATCTCTGATTCTGCGCGTTTTTACGGCTGTCAGTTTCTCATTTCGACGCATTCGCCGTTTTTCCTTTCGCTGAACGGCGCACGCGTGTATGACCTCGACAGCGTTCCGGTCGTCACAAAACGTTGGACGGAGCTTGAAAACGTTCTGATTTATCACGATTTTTTTGAAAACAATCGCGAGAAATTTTGAAAAATACGTTTATTTGTTTAAAATGAACCTCAGGACACCGGAATCCGGCACGTTTGAGCATAATTATGCTATTGCAAAATGTTCCGAGATATGCTATAATTGCGCGTGCTTCATTTTGCGGTAATGCCGCCGATAATGTTATAAGGACGCGTAAACAACATATGTCAGCTATAAATCCCACGTTTGTGATCATACAGCTCGTCGGACTTTGCGGAGCTGTATGCTCGGTAAGCTCGTTTCAAAGCAATCGCCGCCGTCTGATATTGGTCATGCAGATAATTTCCTGCCTGATTTGGGGCTTTCATTACAGCCTTCTCACGCTTGTGCTCGGTCAGGCGACCGGCTGGACGGGCATTATTTTAAACATTGTCTGCGCCGCACGCTCGGTCGTATTTTACTTCAACGACCGCCGGTGGGCAAAGAGCGCCGCATGGCTGTACGGCTTCATCGCTGCAACCGTCCTGCTAACCGTGTTCACCTCGCCGCCGATAATGTCGGTCGTGCGCGGCGGTGCGCTGACGTATGACGCCGCGGTTAGCGTCCTGCCCGCCGTCGGAATGGTGCTGACCTCGATAGCGTTCTGGTCGAAGGATACGCGGATAACCCGTGCATTCACCTTGGCGAATTCGCCCTGCTGGATGGTGTATAACTTTTACAGCGG
>JBAXZA010000302.1:0-2712 GCA_041670545.1 Eubacteriales bacterium
AGGCGTCGTCGCCTGCGAGTATCGTTTTGATGCCATCGGTATCAAGGTTCGGATTCGAGGATTTTATCACCTCGAAGCCCGCGAGGTCAAAACGTTCGGTGATCTTCAAATTGCGTTTGTAGACGGCGTCGTTCATTATTTCGCCGTTAAGCTCCTCGCTGTACATATCTGCAATCCAGCCGGTGTCATTGCGCATGAGCATTTTGAAGGTGTAGCCTTGGAAATCAAGCTCCGGAACGCTGTCGCTAAGCGTCTGCTCCGAGGTTTCAGCCGCGGAGGTATCAGGCGCTCCCGTCGCCGCGGTTTCGGCGTTCTGCGGCGAATCGTCAGCGCAGCCTGCCGCGAATGAGCAAAGCATTGCGCATATCAGCGCACATAAGGTCAGCTTATTAATTGTTTTCATATTATAATTCCCCCATATTGCCATTTGAACAGCGAGTCGGCGTTCAAATTGACGCCGCCGCCAATGTCCTTTGAATTATAACATAACGTTTTAATAAAATCAATAGTTTTGCTGCTTATTTAAAGCAATACCGCATATTGTACATTATAACGCTAATATGTGATTTTTTTGTGCATTGCACCATCTATCGTGTTGCATTTTACCGCGTTCGGACATTTATGCGGCACAAAATTATATGGCGCGGCAAAATATCGAACGACTGCGTGCGATTATGCTTGCTTTTTGCCGCCGGTATGGTATAATGGTATAAAAGCGGAGAAATTCGTCGCGATATGCTATTTTTTACATTCGGAGGACACGATTATGATACTTGAAATATACAGAACCCCCGAGGAAAGCGGCGCGAGGGCGGCTGCGCGAATCGCCGACAAGCTGCGCGAGGCGATATCGCTTCGCGGCGAGGCAAGGCTGCTGCTTTCGACCGGCGCTTCACAGTTTAAAATGTTCGACAGTCTTTGCACGCTCGATATCGACTGGAGCCGCGTCGTCATGTTCCATCTCGACGAATATGTGGCTCTGAGCGGCGATCATATCGCGTCGTTTCGGCGGTATTTACGCGAACGCTTCGAATCAAAGCTTCCAATGCCGCTCAAATCGGCGCATTATGTCGACGGCGAAGGCGACATCGCGGCGAATATCGAACGTCTGACCTCGCTTTTCTGCGCAGCTCCTATTGATGTCGGAGCGATCGGAATCGGCGAAAACGGTCACATCGCGTTCAACGATCCGCCGGCGGATTTTGAAACGGACAAAACCTATATCACGGTCAAGCTCGACGACCGCTGCAAAGCGCAGCAGGTGCGCGAGGGGTGGTTTGATTCTATCGCCGAGGTTCCGGCGCAGGCGGTTTCGATGACAGTTCGGGCAATCATGTCCTGCCGCAGTCTTGTATCGGTCGTCCCTGGCGCGGTCAAGGCGGACGCCGTCCGCAAAACGCTCGGCGGCGCAGTAGCTCCCGATATCCCCGCAGCTATACTCAAGCGTCACGCCGACTGGGCGCTGTATCTTGATTTTGCGTCGGCTGCCGGATTCTTTAACGACAGCGGAATATAACGGAGGAGAATAGTGGAGGAAAACGGCGGCGGCAAAAAGCTGCTGATATTCATATGCTGCGCTGTATGCGCGGTTCTGCTCTCGTTTTTTATATTCAATATACTCATTCCCGGCGTAACTCCCGAAAAAGAAGATATTCCGGACACCGTAACGACGACGCCGGAGGAAAGCTCCGCGCCGACGGGTACGACTCCCGAACAGCTTGCCGCTCATCTGCGAGCCTTTGACACCGATTTTACCGTTTCGGCAGGCAGCCTTGAGGCGCTGCTCGCCGAAACCTACACGCTCTATCCGGAGCTTGTGATGTATTACAGCGGTATGAGCTACCGCGCGAGCGCCATCGGCATACGGGTGAATATGAGCTACCGATTCCCCGCAGAGGTTGACGTCGCGGTCACGGATTCGCGCGAAGGTTTTTGCGAGCTTATACGTCAAGGGCTTGCGTCAGCGTCTCCGGAGCTTTACATCGTCGTCACCGGCTGCGCAGACAATCCGCCGTCGGTCGCGGATATTATCATCGAAACGCACAAAACAGATTACATCGATTATATGGGTTACACGGGCGGTGAAACGTCCTATACATCTAACGATTTCACGGATGTGCTCGCCTATTCCGTATCGCTCGAATATTTTACCGACTCAGAGTCGCTTCGCGGCTTCAAGGAGCAGACTCGCGACGCCGTCGACGCTCTTTCCGCTGAGCTTTTCTTCGACGGTCAGAGCGCGCTCGAACGTGAGCTTGCAATACATGACGCGATTATAGAGCGCTGCTCATACGCGTCCGACGAAACGGATAATTTTCTCTATCATACGGCATATTCGGCGGCGGTACTCGGCAAAAGCGTCTGTCAGGGTTATGCCGAGCTTGCCGCGCTGCTGTTCACCTCCGCTGGTATCGAAAATTATTACGTCGAGGGCGAGAGCAAGGGCGTCGGTCACGCGTGGAACATCGTCCGGCTCGGCGACGGCTATTATCACGTCGATCTGACCTGGGACGATCCCATAACCGACGGCGGCGAGGATATGCTTCGTTACGATTATTTCAATCTCACCGACGAAATGCTGTCCGCAGATCACAGCTGGGACGCGTCAGTCTATCCGGCGTGCGTTTCAGATGAATTCATGCGCGACAGCATCGGCGAAATATCGCGGTAAACATTTTACATATCGATTTATATTCGGAGGTCTTATGACAA
>JBAXZA010000303.1:0-2702 GCA_041670545.1 Eubacteriales bacterium
ATCGCATACATATCTATCGGATGATATGTAAAGCACGTTTTTCCGGGAATCTGAATCTCCCAGCAGCCGTCGTTGGCGAAGGTTCTCGCCACCTCGGCAGGATAGCCGAATTCGGCGAGAGAATCGATGATAAGCCGTTCGTTGTACACTGCGCAGACGCCGCTTCCGTGACGCATAACGCGGGAGATTGCGGCGTACAGCTTGGGATCGCTGTTTTCGTTTATTCTGACAGCGATAGGGAAGTCCGATATCGGGAATTCCTCAACAGTATCGAGAATCATATAGGTGACGTCGTTGGTAATGTCCTTACCTTCGCCGTCGCAGCCGGACAGCACTATATTCTGATAATGCTGCGCATCGCCAGAGCCGCGGCTGTCAAGACGTATCCATTCGCAGCCCTTGATAAAGAAGTGAGCGATAAGCTCACGCGCCGCCTCGTAGGTTATCCTGCCGGCGGCGAGATCGCGCTCGTAAAGCCCGCCGAGCATAAGATCGACACGTCCGATGCCCGGCCAGTTGCCGCAGAGCCGCGTAAAATCGAACAAAAACCAAAGCGCCTGAACGCCCTCGCGAAACGATCTCGGCGCTTCAAACGGAACGCGCTCGAGATTTTCATAAAGCTCGGCGTAATATCGGCGCTCGCCGCCGTCCGCCGCCGCAATAAGTTCCCGGAGAGCGGCGAGATAACGCGCGTGCCAGATATGAAGCGCGGTGCAGACATTTGAAAGCGACTGCAAAAATCTAAGCTGTCCGGCGTCGCACGGACGCGTCATGCGTTCAGCTATGCGCCGCTCATAAGACGAAACGCCCTCAGCGAGCGCGCGGTCGAAGCCGCAGGTGAGGTGAGATACGCTTTGCAGGACTATCTCACCGTGATAACGCGCCGGCAGCACATGAGAGGTGGCGTCGCCGAGCGTAGCGGCGCCGCATATCAGCTCCCCTCGGCAGAAACGCAGTGGAGCGTGACGCGCAATCTCGGTCACTGCGGCATCGTATTTGTCGTATGACGTCAGATTCTCAAAATCACTGATGCCGTCGAGCGTGACGCAGGGCGTTTCCATCGCGTCGCGTCCGTAGACAGCGTGCAGTGAATCCCACGCGAAACGGCGCGTCGCTTCGCTCTGATAAATCGGTCTGGTGCATGGGAACGCGGAATAAAATACATATTCGCTCATAATATCACCTCTGCCGAAACGCTTTATATAACGTATAGGATTGATTTATGAACCCATTATATAACCGATTGCAAAAAATGTCAATATCATTATATGTCAGGTTGCTATAAGCAGGGTGTAATGTAAAAATTTAGTTAACGTGCGTTCGTCGCGCTAACACGCACTGTCGAATTCATATTATACGGCTACTTTTCAGAATTCCTTGACAACGGCGCGGAGGTGTAATATAATTGTAACAGATAAATACGGAATTTATATAATACGGAGGAATAAAATGTCAATTACAAAAACATTGTTCGGTAAAATGTCGTGCGGCTGCGAGGTTAACGCCTATACGCTCAAAAACAGCTCCGGCGCGTATGTGAAAATTCTCAATCTCGGCGGCATTGTCAACGAAATATATATGCCCGACCGCGATGGTGCGCTCGACGATATCGTCTGCGGCTTTGACAGCGTAGAGGGTTATCTCACCGGCGGCGGCTATCAGGGAGCGCTCATCGGGCGCTTCGCCAACCGCATACGCGGCGGACGCTTCACTTATGGCGGCAAAACCTATAACCTTGCCAAAAACGACAATGGAATAAATCATCTTCACGGCGGCGATAAGGGCTTCAACCTCAAGCTGTGGAACGTGACGCCAGCCGAGGGAAGCTGCGGCTGTGCCGACCGCCTTATTCTCGAAATCACCTCTCCAGACGGCGAGGAGGGCTACGACGGGAATTTAACTCTGCGCGTCACCTATTCGTTCGGCGAGGACAACGTTTTCGGCATACATTATGAAGCCGAAACCGACGCCGACACTCCGGCAAACTTTACAAATCATTCATATTTCAATCTTGACGGAATCGGCGGCGGCGACGTTCTCTCACAGCTGATGTACATCGACTGCGACCGCGTAACTGTAAACGATGACGAGCTTGTGCCTACCGGAGAGATCATCGGAGTCGCCGGAACAAAATACGATTTCCGCAAATTCCGCGCGATAGAAGATTCGTTCGATAATAATTTCATCCTCAACGCCGACGCAACGGTGAAATACAGCGCCGAGGTTCGCTCGGAGAAAAGCGGACGCGCGGTCGAGGTATGGACGGATATGCCCGCTATACAGATATACAACGCCGTCATGATGGACGGCGCAGTGCCGTTTAAGCGCGGAATAAAGCAGCAGCCGCACCATGCCGTCTGCCTTGAAACGCAGTTCTATCCGGACGCGGTAAATCACCCGAATTTCCCGTCCTGTATATTGAAAGCCGGAGAAAAATACGATCGTACGACGCAGTTCCGTTTCAAAACAATATAATTGTATAATTACACATTGCAGACTGCTGTTTGCATAGTAAATAACGTGAGTTCGACGGGGGGAGGGGTACGCGGCTTTTTCGAGAAAAAGCCTGGCAAAAAGCTTTAATAAAAAGGTTTATTACAAAGTAAGTATGAATTTGTTTGTACCGCACCATTTCTCTCGCGTATAGTTATGTGGTTTTCGCGAACTTGCGCCGCCTAATCAGGGTCCCTCCCCTGAATCGG
>JBAXZA010000304.1:0-2693 GCA_041670545.1 Eubacteriales bacterium
CCGAGCTTCTGAGGTTTTACCATTGCCATAAGCGTCTGTCACTCCGTTTCTCAGATATGGAAATCGTTTGTTTTCCGCCGTTTCCGAGGGCGGTCGTCTTGCGCGGCTGCGGTCTGCCCGCTCCGCCGCGTCCTCGTATGCGTATGCGGCTTTCTTGCCTTTGCGGATACGAACGCGCCGGATACGGCATATGTCGCATAAAAATCGCCGTATCAGCACAATATACCCAAGAAAACGCCAAAAAAAGCGACGTCGCGGCGGACTGCGAAGCGTTCGCGCCACCCCTACGGCACGCTGGTTACGGCCGAATTTTAAGCTGCGCGGCGACTTCGGAGCGACGCCGCGGCGTCGGCTCTCTCAATCGTATTCTTGAGTATATTTAGTTTATGAAAATATAAAATTGTTTACTATGCTCATGATATGTCCCACGTTAGGCACAATTTTGTAAATTTCGCTCAAATGCGAGACACATATTTCAGCACATCATATAAAAAAGCGGCGTCGGGCAAAGCCGAACATTCGTTTTTTCATTATCGTGCAGTATAATATAATAACATATTTATCCGTAAATGTCAAGAGCGGAGGACGTTGATTTTTGAATTTTCTATAAATTTTCACACATCGCGACATTAGTTTACGGAAATTTAACAATTTAAAACTTTTGCAAAACACTTGATATTTGAGATAAAACGTGGTATTATAGTTAAGAGATAGTGATAGAATATTGTCGGGGAGGTGAACGGTATGCCAAATATAAAGTCAGCAAAGAAGCGCGTTCTCATAACAGCGAACAAGACGCTTCAGAACAAGATGTTCAAGACCTCTTTCAAAACAGCGATGAAGAAGTACGAGGCAGCTTGCGCCGCCGGCGACAAGACTGCTGCTTCAGATGAATACACTGCTGTGATCAAGATGATCGACAAGGCAGTTTCCAAGGGTATTCTCCATAAGAATACTGCTGCAAGAAAGAAGAGCAGATACACAATGAAGCTCAACGCGCTCAACGCGTAAATTATATTTTGTGTAAACAAATAAAAAGACGGTTTCAGCCGTCTTTTTTGTTTACACTTCGAAGCGAGCGCCCAATGATGAATAATACAGGACGCATCGAAAAAGCGAACCTGTAGGAAGTTTTTTCCGCAGGTTCGCTTTTTATTTGTCTATGCGCTGTTAATCCGTCCGTTTGGTTTTTTCTGCCGCTGCAATTTTTTCGGCAAGCTCGCTCAGATACAGCCAGCGCTCGGTTTTCGCTTCAAGCTCGGCTTCAAACGCTTCCTTTTGGTTATATATCTCATTGAGCTGAACAAAATCGCTCTGATTTTTCGCTGTACGCGCGTCGCAGTCGGCTATTTTACCCTCGAGCGCCGCAATGTCGTCCTCGATGGAATCGTATTCGCGCTGCTCGGCAAATGTGAATTTTGGTTTTTTTTCACGTTCAGGGCGTCTGCCGCGATCGGAATTGTTCTCCGGATATTGAGTATCGGCGGCTTTGTGAGCGGATGCGCCGGCTTTGGCGGCGTCGGCAGACTTTTCCCTGTAATCGGCAAAATTTCCGGTGAAGCGGCGTATAACGCCGCCATCCGACACCTCGAATATTTCGCGCGCGACCTTATCGAGAAAATAGCGGTCGTGCGATACCGCCGCGACGATTCCCGGAAAGGTGGAAATATAATCCTCAAGCACGGTGAGCGTTTCGATATCGAGATCGTTCGTCGGCTCGTCGAGAAACAGAACGTTCGGCGCACCCATCAGTATGCCGAGCAAAAACAGCCGGCGGCGCTCCCCTCCAGACAGGCTTCCTATCTTCGCCGAATGCATTGCCGGCGGAAAAAGGAAACGCTCGAGCATCATCGAAGCCGAAAGCTTGCCCTCGCTTGTGTCAAGCTCGTCCGCGATGTCGTAAACATACGAATAAACGGTGCGGTCGAGCGGAAGCTCGCGGCTCTCCTGCGTGAAATATCCGATTTTCACGGTTTCTCCGATGAAAACGCTTCCGGCGTCCGGTGCTATCGTCCCCGACGCGATTCCGAGAAGCGTCGATTTTCCGACGCCGTTGCGTCCGACGATTCCGATACGGTCGTCGCGCAGAAAATTGTAGGTGAAATCCGAAACCACCGTTTTGCCGCCGTAGCCTTTGCTCACGCCGTCAAGCTCGATGGTGCGCCGTCCGAGCCTCGACGATACCGCAAACGACGCGACCGAGGCGTCGGACGACGGCGCTTCACGGTCGCGAAGCTGCTCGTAGCGCTCGATTCTGTCCTTGCTTTTCGTTCCGCGCGCGCGTACTCCGCGCATTATCCACTGATATTCGACGCGCAGCAGCGACTGACGCTTACGCTCCGATGCCTGATCATATTCTGCACGCTGCGATTTCAGCTCCAGATAACGCGAATAATTCGCTTCATAATTATATACGCACCCGCGCGACAGCTCGACAATACGGTTGACGCTCCGCTCGAGAAAATAACGATCGTGCGTCACCATTACCACGGCTGCGCGAAGCGACGCGATATATCCCTCGAGCCAGACGACCGCTTCGGTGTCGAGATGGTTTGTAGGCTCGTCGAGAACATATACCTCGGCGGGGGTGAGCAGAGCCGCCGCGAGCGCGACGCGTTTGCGCTGACCGCCAGACATTGTGCCGACAAGCGCGCCGTGATCGTCTATGCCGACGCGGTTGAGCATGGTCTGCG
>JBAXZA010000305.1:0-2692 GCA_041670545.1 Eubacteriales bacterium
ATATTCGAGCTGCGTCGGCGAAGGTCCGTTCACCTGCGAGCTTTTCGGCGATGAAGGCGAAAAGCTGCGCGGCGTCGGTCATGAATTCGGCGCGGCTACCGGACGTCCGCGACGCGTTGGCGGCTTCGATGTCGTCGCTTCACGCTACGGCGTCGAGGTTCAGGGCGCGACCGAGCTTGCGCTCACAAAGCTCGATATCCTCTCCTACTGCGAAAAGATCCCAGTCTGCGTCGGTTATGATATCGACGGCGAGCGCACTAACGATTTCCCGACCGGCGACCGTCTTAACCGTGCAAAGCCGATCTACGATTTTGTCGACGGCTGGAACTGCGATATATCAAATTGCCGTAAACCGGAGGATCTGCCCGAAAAGGCGCTTTCCTACATCAAATATATCGAGCGTGAAATGTCCTGCCCGATCAAATATGTTTCTGTAGGCGCCGAGCGCGAACAGTATATAACAATGTATTGATGAGATTCCGCATAGCGGAAATCTCGCACTGCGGCGCGGGAACGGACACCTCGCGGTGTTCGCTCCCGCGCTTTTTTATTCAAATCTGATAAAATAAGGTGAACATCAATGAAACGAATTTACGTCAACGAAAAATGGTGTCTTGGCTGTCATCTCTGCGAATACTACTGTGCGTTCGCGAATTCCGGCAAGACTGATATGGCAAAAGCGCTGCGCGATATCGTTATAAATCCTCGGATACATATCGAAGAAAAGGGAAATATCAGCTACGCCGTAGCCTGCCGCCACTGCACCGAACCTATCTGCGTCAAGAGCTGCATATCCGGCGCTCTTTCGGTAAGCGACGGAATTATCACCATTGACCGCGACAAATGCGTCGGATGTTTCACCTGCGTGCTCGTCTGCCCCTACGGAGCGATTGTTCCCGGTGAGGACGGCGCTATGCAGAAATGCGAGCTTTGCACGAAAAATGCCGGAGGAACGCCCGCCTGTGTCGTCGGCTGTCCAAACAAGGCGATCGTTTTTGAGGAGAGGTAAACTGATATGAAATATGTTATCATCGGAAACAGCGCGGCGGCGTGCGGCGCTGTCGAAGCGATACGCAAAATCGACGGAAGCTCGCCGATAACGCTCATATCGAGCGAGCCGCACCATATCTACGGCCGTCCGCTGATATCCTATCTGCTCAGCGGTAAGACGACAGAGGAAAAAATGAAATACCGCCCCTCCGATTTTTACGAAAAAAACGGTGTCGACGCAAAGCTGGGCGCAACTGTTACCTCTGTTGACGCGGAAAAAAAGCGGATTACGGTTAACGCCGCCGGAAAAACGTTTAATGAGGATTATGACCGTCTGCTCTATGCCTGCGGAAGCTCGCCCTTCGTCCCGCCCACGGAAGGACTTGACAAGGTGAAAGAAAAGTTCACCTTTATGACGCTTGACGACGCGCGCTCTCTCGGTATGTCCTGCGACCGTGACAAAAAGGTGCTTATAATCGGTGCGGGGCTTATAGGATTGAAATGCGCCGAGGGTATACTCGGGCGCTGCGGCGATATTACCGTCGTCGATATGGCGCCGCGCGTGCTTTCGAGCATACTTGACGACGAATGTGCCGCCGTTGTTCAGTCGCACATCGAAAAAACCGGCATACGCTTCATTTTAGGCGACGCAGTTGAAAAATATGAGAGCAATAAAGCGTTTCTCAGAAGCGGAGGAGAGCTTGATTTCGATATTCTCGTTACCGCCGTCGGCGTCCGCGCGAATACAAAGCTGCTTTGCGACGCCGGAGCGAAATGCGGGCGGGGCATACTTACCGACGCCGACAGCCGCACGAGCCTGACCGACATATGGGCGGCGGGCGACTGCGCCGAGAGCTTCGATATCACGGCCGGCGGCTGCCGCGTGCTTGCCATTCTGCCAAATGCTTATATGCAGGGCGAAGCGGCGGGATATTCGATGGCGGGCGCGCCCCGTCCGTTCACCAAAGCCATTCCAATGAACTCCATCGGCTTTATGGGGCTTCATATGATAACCGCCGGAAGCTATACCGGAGCGCTTATCGATAAAAGCTCGGGCGGCAGCATCAAGAAGCTGTATGCGTCCGGCAATCATCTCATAGGCTTTATCATGATAGGCGACGTGAGCCGCGCCGGAATTTACACCGCTCTGATACGTGAGCAGACTCCGCTCGACACAATCGACTTTGAGCTTATCGCCGAAAAGCCGCAGCTTATGGCCTTTACGGCAGCGCAGCGCGCGTCAAAGCTCGCCATGTCACACTGAACGCGAAAGGATAATAATATTATGGAACAGAATTGTCTTGGCGAAAGATATATCGGCTGCGGCGCGCGCGCTCAGACCATAGAGCTTGACGGCACGCCCGGCAACGCGCTCGGCGCATATCTCGACGGCGCGGATATAATCGTTCGCGGAAACGCTCAGGACGCCACCGGAGATACGATGAACGCGGGCAGCATCATTATCCACGGCTCGACCGGTGACGCGGCGGGCTACGCTATGCGCGGCGGCTCGATATATGTGCGAGACGGCGCTGGCTACCGTGCCGGAATACACATGAAAGCGTATAAGGAGAAGCTTCCCGTAATCGTCGTAGGAGACTCTGCCGGAAGCTTTTTGGGCGAATATCAGGCGGGCGGCGTTATCGTCGTTTTCGCGCTCGACGGCGGCTGTCCGGTCGGTAATTTTTGCGGAACAGGTATG
>JBAXZA010000306.1:0-2690 GCA_041670545.1 Eubacteriales bacterium
CGAATATAAAACGATACTTTCAGCCTCCGACATGATCACCGAGCTGCCGGTCACCCTCTCCGATAAGATCGACCATGTGATGCTGCTGCCCGAGCATGAGATAGTGCTTTTCATGCCAATTACCTTCGACGTCGAAAATGACGTCACGCGCGTCTGGTCGCTGACGAGCGAACAGCTTGAAGCTCCGGTAGAGGCAGGGGAGGAAGCGGGTGAGGTTTCGCTTTATATAAGCGGCGAATTTGTCATAAGCGTGCCGCTCGTGACGAAAAGCAATGTCGACAGCAGTCAGAGCGCTTATATTTACTCGCAGATTATGAAAATCGTGCGCTCGCGCGTTTTCATCGCGGCAGTCGTCATAGCGGCGGTATTGCTTGTGCTGTATGTGCTGCTCGTCGCATATCTGCGCGGCAAGGCTCAGCAGAAGCGTCTTGCGCAGCGCCGTCGTCAGCGGCGCGTAAACGACGAGCGCTCGGGCGGAGATATCGAAAGCGGTAAGAAAACAAGAAAAAAATAAGCTATCGGCGTTCTTTTATATGAAATTCAAACAAAAATCGCCGAGGGTGTATATTCCCTCCGCACGATAATTTTTTTGCCTATTGTAATTTTAAGACATATCTGTTATTATATATGTAGTAAAGTAATATCAACCGAACGTTCCCGGAGGTAAAATGTCAATAATATTCGCGGTCATATACGGTCTGGTTCAGGGTATCACCGAGTTTCTGCCAGTTTCAAGCTCCGGACACCTGAGCCTTATTCAAAGCTTTTTCAGCATTCCCAACGTCGAAGCCGATTATTTTTCGTTCGACATACTGCTTCATCTCGCGACTCTCGCCGCCGTTGTCATCGTTTACGCGCGTGATATCGGTGCGCTGATCGTTTCATTTTTTTCGCTTGTCGGAAAGCTGTTCCACGGTAAATTTAAGCTGTCAGATTACACCGATTCCGAACGTTTCGTTATCATGGTGGTTATCGCAACGCTTCCGCTTATACCCGCCGTGCTGTTAAACGACAAAATCGAAGCGCTGTACGCCATTCCCAAGCTGATAGGCGCGATACTGATATTTAACGGCGTCATGCTGTTCGTATCAGACTCGCTTTCGCACGGTCATAAGCAGATCGGCGATATGAAGCCGCGCAACGCTGTTATCACCGGGCTTTGCCAGATGTGCGCCCTGCTCCCCGGACTTTCACGCTCGGGCAGCACTATAACCGGTTCGCTCGCGCAGGGCTTTGACCGTGCGTTCGCCGTGAAATTTTCGTTTATCCTGTCAATTCCCGCCATACTCGGCGCGAACATAATAAAAATACCCGATCTGATCTCCTCACCGGTTCCCGCCGGCGATATTACCGCATACATATGCGGAATGGCGGCGGCGCTCATCTCCGGCATATGCGCGATGAAGCTGCTGATATATATTTCCAAAAAATCCAATTTCAAGATTTTCGGAATATATTGCATTATCATAGGTATAATTTCGGTCATATTCGCTTGATTTTAAGCCGGATATGGCTTTATCAGCCGCAATACCCCCACAAACCGCCTTACGGCGGTTTCTCGCGTTGTAACGCTCTGCGCTGCATTGTAACGCTTCTGCATACAGAGCATATCGACGCAAAACGGCGTCCGAGCATGAAGTATAAAATATTTGACGTTTGTAAACAGAATTCTGACAAAATGGTGATATAATGCCCAACAAAACCACAGCAAAGCCGCGTTCTAAAAGCGCAAAGCCACGCTCCGCCGCGTCAAAGACGCCCGCGAAAAAATCAAGCGCCGTCAAAACCGCACGCGAAGCCGCCAACCGCGTCAAAAACGCCGAGAAAAATCCCTCCGGAACAGAAAGCACAGCGCTCGCTGTATTCAATCAGCTTGTGCCGTATCTGCTCGGCTGTCTTGCGCTGTTCATTACCGTATGTTATATTTTCACGGATTCGGTCGGCTTTGTCGGCGGCTGGATAAACCGGCTGCTGCTCGGTCTTTTCTCCGGCGGGGCTTATACAATGCCGCTTTTCATACTGAATATCGCAGTAAACTGGCGCCGCGACCGCGAAAACCGCACGACGCGCTATAAGCTGATATTCTCGTTTATATGCCTTATATTCATATCGGTGCTGCTGCACGCCGCCACCACCGGCGCGTCGCGTCCGGCATCGGTACAGCTGCTGCGCTCGACTCTGTCGCTGCCGCTGTTATGGAGCTGCGGAATTTCACTTGACGGCGGAGGTGCTATCGGGGGATTTCTCGGCTCGCTCATGCTTCGGGGAGTCGGAGGAGCGGGAACGCTCATCCTCTCAATCTCAGCGCTTATTATCTTCGGACTGTTCCTGTTCGGACTGACACCTCATTCGGCTGTTGTTTATATAGCATATTATATTCACAAAAAACGCGAGGAAAGCGCTCAAAACCGCGAAAATCAGGGGCAATATCTCCGCGAACCGCCGCAGGACATGGATCACGCTGTCGTCCCGCAGGAGCAGACGCGTTCTGACACACAGACCGCTGCGGTTTCGCAGAACACAGACCGGACGCCGCGCGGAGATCGCGTAAATCCAGAAAATATAAAGCAAAATCCCGATTACGATCCCGATATACCGATCGACGGAATACCGTACAGCGATTACAGAGCGAAGGAAAAGAAGCGTTTGTTCGGCGACCGTATCGATTTCGACGCCGAAATAGGCGACGA
>JBAXZA010000307.1:0-2685 GCA_041670545.1 Eubacteriales bacterium
CCGACACTGACGCTTCAGACCTCGGAGGATACCGCTCCGATCGTCACCTCCGAGCAGGAGCAGGCGTCGTCCGCGGCGGTTTCAAAGACCGCGGACGATGTAAACGCGTCCGGCATAGATGAATCAAAGCTGACGCCCGAAGAAAGAACGCTCGTCGAAAATTTCTCAAAAAAGATAAATCTGACCGATTCCACGATGGTGATGACCTACGGCTCGACCGCCCAGCAGAAGGTAGCCGATTTTTCGGACAGCGCGCTTCAAAACGTTAAAACTAAGGATCTCGGCGAAACTGGCGGACTCATATTAGGGCTTGTCAATCAGCTCAAGGATTTTTCGATAGACGAAGATGAAAAAGGCGGCTTTTTCGGATTCTTCAAAAAGAATGCAAATAAGCTGTCGAATATGAAGAATAAATATGACAAAGCCGAGGATTCCGTCGAAAAGATATCGGGAGAGCTTGAAAATCATCAGATTCAGCTGCTCAAGGATATATCCATGCTCGACAAGCTCTACGATATCAATCTGGCGAATTTCAAGGAGCTGACGCTCTATATCCTCGCCGGTAAAAAGAGTCTGGAGCTTGCCCGCGCGACGACGCTGAAAGAATTCGTCGCACGCGCAAGAGAAACCGGACTTCCCGAGGACGCGCAGACGGCGAACGATTTCGCCGCGCTCTGCGATCGTTTCGAGAAAAAGCTGCACGATCTCGAGCTTACCCGCATGGTTTCGATACAGTCCGCGCCGCAGATACGTCTGGTGCAGAATAATAATACATTGATGGCGGAAAAAATACAGTCTACCATAGTAAACACCATTCCGCTTTGGAAAAGCCAGATGCTCATTGCCCTCGGACTTGCCCATTCGCAGCAGGCGCTCGAAGCAGAACGCGCCGTCACCGATATGACCAACGCTCTGCTCAAAAAGAACGCCGATCTGCTAAAAACAGGTACTGTCGAGATCGCCAAGGAAAGCGAACGCGGAGTCGTCGATATCGAAACGCTCACATATACCAATCAGCAGCTTATTTCAACGCTCGACGAGGTGCTCAAAATACAGGACGAGGGCAGAGCAAAACGCCGCGCCGCCGAAACCGAGCTTCGCCGCATGGAGGGCGAGCTGAAAAGCAAGCTGCTTGAAATCAAAAATTAACCGATCAGAGATAACCTATATATCAAAAATATGAAATATAGGTGAAAATAATACATCTCACATACGAAAGGGCAGTTGAAATGAAAAATCGCGCAGTCGCCGCGCTGCTCATGCTTGCTATGATGTTCGGCGGCATTTATATCGGGGGTCGGCGCTCACTCGGGAACAGATACGATAAGGTCGCCGGAGCGTTTGAAAACGGTGTGCTCGACGACGGCTATTCGATAGCGAACGATCTCGAGGAGATCAAAGCACAGGCGTATAACCTCTGCACAATCGCAAAAAAATTCCTGCCGGAGGATAATGCTGAAATCAAAGCCGCAGAAAACGCGCGCGCGGCGCTGATGTCGGCGGTCGGCATATCGGATAAATATGTCAAAAATTATCAGCTGTATGAAGCCGTCGTCGCGCTGTACGCTGACCTCAAGGCGGAAGCTTCATTTACCGGCTCGCAGGCTGATATGGCGAAAATAGCCTACGGCGAGATCGAATCGCGCAACGATACTATTAAAAACGACGGCTATAACGCAGCCGCAAAGGATTTCAACGACATTCGAAACGGCTTTCCGACAGCTTTTATAGCAGCGCTGTGCGGCATAAAGAGCGCGGAATATTTCAGCTGACAAGCGATTGCCGCGCTGTGTGGTTATACGCTCAAAATATGAATATAAACAGTAAAACGCTCTCGTGCGGCTCGGCTCATGCCGTCACGCGCGGGAGCTTTTGGCGGTTCAAAAAGGATAATAAATGAACAAAATCATCAAAAAAATGCTTGCTCTGCCGGTATTGGCTCTGATATTAACAATTACCGTTCTGCCCGCGTTCGCTATAAAGCTGCCAGACGCGCCGGAGCTTGTATATGTCGCGGATTACGCGAATGTGCTTTCGCAGACTACAATAGATCATATCGTAGAAAAAAATGATTATCTGAACGCACAGTGCGGAGCGCAGATTGTGATCATGACAACTGCTGGACTGGGCGGTGAGGACATCGAAGCGTATGCAAATTCGGTTTTCAATGGCTGGGGCATCGGCGACAGTGAAAAAAACAACGGCGTTTTGCTGCTGATGAGCATCGGCGACGAGGATTACTGGTGTCTGCAAGGCAAAGGGCTTGAAAAAACGCTGTCGAGCGGTGTAATCGGAGTTATGCTCGACAACTATCTCGAGCCATATTTCGCGAAAGCCGATTACGACGGCGGCGCAAGCGTTATGTTCGACGCGCTGTATGAAAAGGTCGCATCGATATACGGAGTCGGTGAACAAACAGGCGGCGCGTCCGGCGGAACATCGGCGTCCGGCTCGTCCGGAGCGTCGCAGGAAAGCGATTATAGCGAATGGTATGACGACGCGCAGTATTATGGCGGCAGGGCATGGAGTGTTTTCAATGGACTCGGAGGAATTGTGAAGCTCATCATCGGTATAATCGTGATAGCAGTCGTTTATAATCTGATGCGCTCGATATTCCGGGGGCTTTTCGGACGCGGTACAGGCGACGCAGCTTCATGGTGCTTGTTCTGCCCGTGCAGTCCCTGC
>JBAXZA010000308.1:0-2685 GCA_041670545.1 Eubacteriales bacterium
CGACGGAAACGAGCCGAGTATCAGTATTTCGCTGTTTTCATCAAAAATCGGCGGGATCGGATGTACGGCGTTCATATGCTGCTGTCTCCGCTCAAATCGATACGCTTCATCCGAAATATTCCTCGAGCGCCGCGAGATTCTGCCGCATGAGCGACACATAGGTGACGCCCGCTTCAAGCTCGGCGCGGCTGACATTGTGGCACGAATGGAGCATTGCTGTCTGCGCTCCCGCGGCTGATGCGACGGTATCGGCGACAGCATGGCTTGAAAATTCAAGGTAGAACACCGTTTTGATGTGTTCGCTCTTCACCTTATCGATGAGAAACGCGATGGTGGCGGCGCTCGGCTCTGTTTCCTCGGAGCAGCCGGGGAATGCGGCGTAATATTTGAGTCCGAATTCGTCCGCGAAATAGCGGAAGGGGAAGCGGTCGCCGAAAACTATCGTCGAGCAGTCAGAATTCTCAAAGAAAGCGGCGAGATCGGCGTCTACCGAGCCGATGTCGGCTATATAAGCGTCAGCGTTCGAGCGGAACAGCTGCGCGTCGGCGGGAGCAAGCTCGCACAGCCGGTCTGCTATGGCGCTCACCATGACTGCGGCGTTCTTTGGAGAGGTCCAGATATGCTCGTCGTATTCGATCTCTCCGCCGGCGTCCTCCTCAACGTGTTCATCGTCCTCCATTCCCTCGGCGATGACCTCCTCGACCGTGTCGACGGTGTCCATCAGATATAGAACGTTGATATCGCCACCGAGCGAGCTGATGATATTATCCACCCAGCTCTCGCCTATGCCGCCGATGCAAATGAACAGATCGCAGTTCTGTATCTTGATGATATCCTTAGGCGTCGGCTCATAGGTGTGGCTCTCCGCGCCGGGCGAGAGCAGCATATGGATGTCGGCGTCCTCGCCCGCGACGGCGCGAGCGAAATCATAAGGAGGAAAAACGGTCGTGACGATATCAAGCCCGCCGTTATGGCGCGTTTCTGCTTCCGAGCAGGAGACGAGCTGAAACATTCCGACCGCGATGATAAGTGTAAGTAAAATGGATACTACTTTTTTTGACATAAAACACTCCGATATGAAATTGAAAATCATTTTCATATCGGAGTATATCACATATATATGTTCAATTAACGTACATTTTATTGCACATTTGTGAATTTGTCTGTGCGAACCGCAAAATAAGGCGATAACGCGCCAGAGTGCATAAAAACAAATTTTACGCAGCCGACCGATGCAGGGGCGGCAATGTGGCGTTCGCTTCGTAAAACAATGTAAACCGACCGTCCCGTCAGCGCTTAACTGTAATAGACCAATTTTGAATAATAAGGATAATCGGCGAAAAAGTCATATAACGTCGCGCGTGTTTCCGAGCCGGGATCGTTTATGGTGAAGCCGGACGCTGAGAGAACAGCGCCGCCTTCGTGTCCGGTCACGATGACCCAATGCGTGCCGCCGCTTATGTTTTTGCCCTCGATTAACACCGGAGTGCCGTCCTCGAGCAGTAAACGAAGCATATCAAGATAGTCCGAGCCGTAATAACGCGTATAAACGGCGCTCCAGTACAGCGCACCGCCCGAGGTAAAGGAGCAGTCGGAGAGCGCGGCAAGCGGGGTATAAAGCGCGCCGGTGCGGTAGCTTTCACTCATAGCGTAGCAGGTGAGCGTACAGCCGCTCCTGTAAACGGTATAGCCGCTCGAGCCGAGCCTGCGCCATGCCCAGCGCTGATCGTACTGCTTATAGCTGACGACTCCGAGCGATATCGCTCCATCTTCGTCAGTGCCGGACAGGGGCGAGATATAGCGGCTGGCGACATAACCCTCGCCCTCGCCGTAAACGATTTTTGACCATTCGCCGCCGGATTCTGTGACCTCGACATTTTCGCCGCGTTCAAGCGAGCCGATAATGTCGTATTCTGTCCCGCCGCCGGAGCGGACGTTGAGCGAGCCGGACGTTATTTTGACGGCGGCGGTAATGCTTTCCGCTGCGGTATACTCCTCTCCTGCGTCCGCGCCAAAGACTCCGACTGTAAGCAACGCGGCTGTGAGCAGCGCCGATATTATGTTCATAAGTATTTTCATGTTAAAACCTCCGTGTGAGAAAATCATACGGAATTCCGAATACCGCAAAAGCGGCGTTTGTCGACGGTATTATTATAACACATAACGCTAAAAGAATAAAGCTGTAAATTATGGAATAAAAAAGCATATTCGTCTGACCAATTATTCTCGGAGTGAATAATCGCCGGCAAATGAAAAAGCGCACCGCAATCGGTGCGCCGAAGCAGGCGTTATGCCTGCGCTATTTCAACTGTTACCTTTTTATCCGCCGTATTGGCGGCCGCCTTCATGACGAGACGAATCGCGCGGGCTATCCGCCCGTGACGTCCGATTACTTTCCCCATGTCGTCCGGGTCGACGATAAGGGTGAGGGTGACGTTTTCGCCGTCGGCGTCCTCTGTTACGTTCACCACATCGGGTTTATCGACGATGGAACGCGCCATGTCGGCGAGAATAACCTTTAAATCCGCCACTTTGCCAAACATCCTTTCCCGTTCTACGGCTGCTTTGGTATGCGATTGTCACGGCGTCGACGCGAAAGCGAAGATCGCTGACACGTTACGCGCGCGGACTGTCGATTATGACGATTTATTCGAGAATGCCGTTCTTCTTGAGCAGAGCGCGAAC
>JBAXZA010000309.1:0-2684 GCA_041670545.1 Eubacteriales bacterium
TGCGGAGTTAAGGGAACAGGTAAGACTAAGACTCTCATCGATATGGTAAACACAGCACTCGAAACCAGCAGGGGCTCTGTCGTCTGCATTGAAAAGGGTACCAAGCTGATACATGAGATCAAATATCAGGCACGTCTGATCGATACTGAGGAATACAAGGTCAGCGGAAGTGTTGACGCGCTTTATGGCTTTGTCGCCGGCATATATGCAAGCAACCATGACGTCACTCACATTTTCGTCGATTCAGCTCTGAAAATCATCGGCGGTAATATTGAAGAATTTGAGCAGCTCACGGAGAAGTTCGCTGAGTTCGGCGACAAGAACGGTCTTGAATTTGTCGTCACATCGTCCATTCCGCTCGATGATGTACCCGAAAACCTCAAGAAATACTTATAAGTAACATTTCCGGCTATGTGAAAGCTTTCGTTTTCCGTAAATTCGGTATCATTCACACCGGCTGAATAAAAAGCGATATACCGAGATGTTATTCATCTCGGTATATTTATTAAACCGACGCCGTTCAGCTCATGAATTTTGTTCGTTAGATGATATTATAACGCCGCATAACCTTTTTGAGTCCAAAAGCCTGCCGCCCGCATACAATATTAACATAAGGCGGATTCGGGGAGCATATTCCGCGTCCGGACGCCTTATACCGGAGATGACTGCGAAATTTCATCGCGGATTTCTCCGTTATTAAAAATACTGTAAGGGGTCTGTAACTTATGGCTGAAAACAGAGGTTTTTGCGGTGATAATCACGGCGGACTTCTCGGCCGCGACAACGTTTGCATAGATTGTCGTAGAATACTTGACGCTTGCCGCGATAAGGATTGTTTTGAGGACGTCCGCGTATTTCTTACCGGTTTCGGTCAGGAAATAATCGAAAAGACCGGCAGCATCCGCGTTAAGAGTACCGATGTCATATGGACGTCGCTCAATGTCGAGCCTGTTCAGTTTAACCGCGGTTTTTATCAGATTTATGTCAAGTTTTTCGTAAAGCTTTGCCTTGAAGCGTGTGTCGCTCCCGGAAAGCCGCAGGAAATTGAAGGCATTGCCGTCTGCGAAAAGAAGGTAATTCTTTATGGCAGCGAAGGCAATGTCAATATCTTCCGCTCCGATCCGTACAACAACAATTACTGCTCGCTTCCTCAGTTCGGCGAACAGAGAAGCACCAATCTGCCAGTAGCGGTATGCGAAGTCGTCGATCCGATCTGCCTGACGGTCAACATATGCAGCGGTCACAAGCCGCACCACATCTGCTGTCTCGTCGATGAAATTCCGGAGATGGTTTGCTGCCACGTCAACGGCAGTCTTACTGATACATATGACGACTGCAAGAAGCTGTATGTATCGCTCGGATTTTTCTCGGTTATTCGTATCGAGCGTGAAGGTCAGTATCTGATCAGCGCATCGGAATACTGCGTTCCCGATAAGGAATGCGTCATAGCCGAGGACAGCGATCCGTGTACGATGTTCAAGCGAATGGCGTTCCCGACAAGCGAATTCTGCCCGCCGAGCTTCAAAGCGATGAACGGCGACAAGGGCTGCGATTCTCCCTGCGATCATAAGAAATAAATTCTTATAAAAGGGCAATATCACAAGCAAACGCACCGTATAAACGGCAAAATCGATATACCGGTCGGCGGCGGCACGGCAGACGGGGGACGTCTGCCGTGCCGCCGCAAATTATATAAAGGACAAGCAAAGGGAAGTGAGCATATCAACGGAATCGGAACCTATAAGGAACGCACGCTGCACGCGGCTTTGAAGCGTTATTTTGAACCAAACGAAGCATATCATGAGCAGCGTTATAAAGGCTTCATAGCGGATATCATGCGCGGGGACGATATAATCGAGATTCAAACGAGGGCGTTCAACAATCTCAGACGCAAGCTCGAGGTTTTTATGCAGGATAAAAACGTCACGGTAGTATATCCGGCGGTCAGAACGAAATGGCTGTGCTGGATAGATCCTCAAAACGGAGAAGTGACGAAGCGCCGCCGCTCGCCGAAAATTGGTCAGCCATATGAAGTGTTTTATGAATTATATAAAATAAAAGTTTTACTTAATAACGCGAATTTAAAATTGTGTGTTATCATGGTGGACGTTGAAGAATACCGCAATCTTGATGGATGGAGTGCCGATAAAAAAAGAGGTTCGCATCGCGCCGAGCGTATTCCGGTTGGTATAGGCGAAAAAATCGAGATAATTTCGCCTGATGATTACATAAAACTCATCCCACCGCAGCTGCCATTGGAATTTACCTCGGCGGATTTCAAAAAAGCATCTGCACTTAGCATATCGACCGCGCAGACGGCGCTTAACGTGCTCAATTATGTCGGAGCGGTGTGCCGGACAGGGAAGCGCGGCAACAGCTATATTTATACACGCGCCGCCGACGCTGAATGCTCCAATAATTAAACAAAAAACTGATATATCATGAAGCAATATGGTAAAAGCAGCACAAAAACGCAAAAACATATAGAATGTTTTTGTGTTTTTGTGTTTTTTACACGCTGAATCCGGTGCATAATAATATTGATGATATTTTGCCGTAAAATATTAACGATATGTAAAAAACATTGAATAGCTGTTGACGTATACCCCATTGGGGTATATAATAAGTATACCCTAATGGGGTATACGAAAGGGCGAGACTATGGAAAACGAATGTAAGTGCCA
>JBAXZA010000310.1:0-2655 GCA_041670545.1 Eubacteriales bacterium
AAATATCGCCTATCCATTGGTCGGGAACATAAAAATAATAATCGACGTCGGCGCTCGAGCAAAGCTTCATTCCGGACGGAACGCTGACCTCCTCCCCGCTGCCGCAGGACGCCGCGGAAAGCATAAGCGCGGCGCATAAAAGCGCGCACGCCGTTTTTATGATCATTTTATTCATTATCGGACTCCGTTTCGGTTTTTAAAGGCTTTTTGAGCTTTTCTTTCTATTATACACTTTATAGTCATATTAATCTACTGTTTTTTATGTAAAAATTTTATAAATTATTTTATTTTGCACATAAAAATACGCATGAAATGTGTTATACTTATAATATGCCTTATCCCGCCGCGTGCAGAAGAAAATGACGCGGCGTCAGCGTCGATTTTTGTAGATTTGCCGCATTGATTTTACAAATGATGTGTGATATAATGTAATGGAGATATTATCGCCGTATTTTTTCTGTTTTTATTTTTGCGGCGAAAAATTTATAGGTCAGGACGTAAAAATGCTTCATTATAAAAGTAGATACAAAACCGAAGCCGCCGTCAGGGCACTGCCTATACGGCTGGCGGGTGTTATAAAAGAATCGATCGTCGACGGGCCGGAGCTTCGTTATGTCGTTTTCACGCAGGGCTGCCATCATCACTGCCCCGGCTGTCAGAATCCGGATACGCACGACCCAAGCGGCGGTTTTCTCACCGATACCGCCAAGCTTTGGGAGGATATAGTCAAAAATCCGATGCTGCGCGGAGTCACCTTTTCGGGCGGCGAGCCGTTTTTATGGGGCGAGGAGCTTGCCGAGGTCGGGGCGGCGGCGCGTGAGCGCGGACTTACCGTCATGGTCTATTCCGGCTTTACCTACGAGCAGCTCTGCGAAAAGGCGGAGAGTGAGGACGGCGTCCGCCGGCTTCTCACCGTTTCAAATTACCTTGTCGACGGTCCGTTCATACTCGAGCGCCGCAACGTCGGGCTGCTGTTCCGCGGCAGTGAAAATCAGCGTATACTCGACGTCACCTGCTATCCCAATTCCACGGCGGCGAGAGTCATCGAAAAATTTTAAGGCGGTCTCGATATTCACGCCCAATTTTCCAAGAAACCTCGAATTAATAAGAGGCTTTCTAATGCCTGTTCGCAAAATTCCCGTATAATGTGAACCGTTAAAACCTATTACCGATATAAAAGGGAGATATTAAGCCATGTCAGACGCTTATATGTCAAGAGGAGTATCCTCGACCAAGGAAGAAATCCATAAGGCAATCGAAAAGCTCGATAAGGGAGTATTCGGAGGGGCTTTCTGCAAGCTCATACCCGACCCCTACGGCGACTCCGAATGGTGCGCCGCAATGCACGCCGACGGCGCGGGAACAAAAGCCGCGCTCGCGTATATCAAATATAAGGAAACCGGCGATTTCTCCGCCTATTTCGACATCGCGCAGGACAGCATGGTCATGAATCTTGACGATATGCTCTGCGTCGGCGCAGTCGACGGCTTCGTAATGTCCAACACCATCGACCGCAACGCTCACCGCGTCGACGGCAGCGCGATCCGCTATATTATCGACGGCTACGCTTCATTCGTCCGCAAAATGGGCGAATACGGCATCGGCATAACCATGAGCGGCGGAGAAACCGCCGACGTAGGCGATCTCGCGTCCACCCTCATCGTCAATTCCACCTTGTTCGTCCGCCTGCCCCGCCGCGACGTTATCAACTGCGACAATATAAGCGCTGGCGACGTCATCGTCGGCTTTTCCTCCTACGGCAAGGCAGCGTACGAGAGCCGCTACAACGCCGGCATGGGTTCAAACGGTCTTACCGCCGCCCGCCATCTGCTGCTTTCAAAATATTACGCCGAAAAATATCCCGAAACCTATTCGCCGACCATCGATCCTTCAAAGGTATACTGCGGCAAATTCCGCTTTGAGGATTCCCTTCCCGGCAGCCCGGTTTCGGTAGGCGACGCCATGCTCTCGCCCACCCGCACCTACGCGCCGATAATCCGTGAGCTGCTCTCAACGATGAGAAGCGAGCTGCACGGCATCATTCACTGCACCGGCGGCGGTCAGGTCAAGTGCCGCAACTTCGGCTCTGGTCTGCGTTATGTCAAGGATAATCTCATCGAGATACCTCCGCTTTTCCGCGCAATCGCAGAAAACGGCGACATCAGCGCCCGCGAGATGTATCAGACCTTCAATATGGGTCAGCGGCTTGAAATATTCTGCTCCGCCGAGAGCGCCGCTAAGATCATCGCCGTTTCGGAAAAATTCGGAGTTCAGGCACAGATCACAGGACGCGTCGAGCGTTCGGAAAGCTCCGTCAATACAGTTTCGATAAAGGATTCGCTCAGCGGAAATACCTTTGAGTATTAAGCGCGGAGATTTTGTCCCGAGACGTCTTATCGTCAGACACAGCGGTATATACATACATTTAATATAATATTTTCCGGCGAAGCTGCCGCAATAAATATTTATCGGAGGTTTACATACCATGCCCAGTTCAAGAATTCTTGTCGTCAGCTCCGCAAATATGGATCTGACTGCGCGGCTCGATAAAATGCCGACGGCGGGCGAAACGCTCGTCGGCAGCTCCTACGATTATGTGCCAGGCGGCAAGGGCGGAAACGCGGCTACTGCCGTCGCAAGACTCGGCGGCGAGTG
>JBAXZA010000311.1:0-2651 GCA_041670545.1 Eubacteriales bacterium
AACTCACGTTAATTATATTATTCGGCGCTGTATCTGAACACATAGCTGCCGCGTCCGAGAGGAGCGCAGTCGCCCGCGCTGTAAAAATCGGATACGCGAGTTATCTCGCGGCGGCTGTCGGCTAACTTGAAATAGATCGTATAGTGCGCTCTGCCGTCAAGACCAAGCAGCGCTTTGGGGATTTTCATTTCGAAGCTGCGACCCTCAAACGACATTTCAAGCTGACCGAATATTTTGAAGGTATCCGGTTCTATCGTGCGGCTGTTTTCGGTGCAGACCGCTATCGAGGTTAGCTTATCGGTAAACTGATAGACATTCGCAATGTAATTATATCCGCAAGCCGAGGGTTTATCCGTTCCCTCGACCGACATAAACAGCTTCATCCAGTCGGAATGATAATCGTAGCGCACGATATCGCTGAAGGTTTGCACACCGACGATAATACTTTCGCCGTCGTCGCGCATTGTCACCTTGGATATTTCATTTCTGCCGCTGTGGTCAGTGTAGGATGTATCATAGCCCTGCGCACTGCGCCTGAACGCGCCGGCGGGATAGTTTTTATATTCGACGGTATCGCCTGTACGCGCGGTCACGGAGGGAGCGCTTCCCTTGTATTTTCTGATATATGAAATAAGCTGAGAGTAATAATTATCCTCATAACCGCCGCGCATGGGTTCGATATCGCGCGAATACTCGAGGTCGCAGCAGTCGACGAACATCAGCGGACGCTCCGGCACACCGCCCCAGCGTCCCGCAATCCATTCGTTCCAGCCGGTGACGAAAACATACGGCGGATCGCATTCGAGCGCTCGCTCCCATTGCTCGGCAAAGTTATAGCCGTATTTATACGCGCCCTCGCTAAGATCGTTATGACCGTCGTGATATGAGCGGCCGCAGTTGCCGTCCTCGCCGTACATCGCCGAATCGCCGAATCGAAGCTGCGGATGCTGCGCGACCGAAACATTGATGATCTCACGCTCTCCGTTATCATTTTCAAGCACCCTCTGGGGGCGCACAAAATCCATCCACGGCCAGCCGCCGCGCTTTGTCGCTTCATTTGGCCACTGTGACGCGCGGATCGTGAAAAATTCGCGCACCTCGGGCGAACATTCGTCGGCTTTGGCGATTATGATCGGTTTACCATCGACATAAAACCAGCTGTCGGAGCAGAAATTCGTTTTGTAAAAGGCTTCGTATATCTTCTGTGCCGTTTCGCCGGACGCTGTATTGGTATAAAATACCACTTTAGGTGTATTGAAGCCTGACGCACGGTATTCGGAAAGCAGACGAAGCAGCATACGGGCGCTGTTCTCATAGGTGACGGCATTGGTCGTGTCAAGGACGAGGAAATCGACGTCTGCGTCGGTGAGCAGCTTGATGTGACGGCGCATTACCCATTCGTCGGACGATTTATAATAGCCGTAGAGAGGCTCGCCCCAATGGTGCATCGTTCCGTATGCTCCCCACGCCGGACTGTCGCCGTGATAGCCCGCTTTGGGATCGCTTGCAAGCAGCTTTGTGACGTCAAGCGGACGCAAATCCGCCGAATGTTCGCCACACCACAAAAAATAGAACATTCCAACGAAACGCCCCTCGCGGCGCTCACAATTCATGGGCAGCACGCGTCCGAGCGCGTCCTTCATATAAAGCTCATTAGATATGTAATTCATATTAATTCCCCTTTTATATCTGTTTTAGCGAGCAGACTCGCATCCTCGAGTGCGCAGCCGAGCTTTATGCGCACGGCGGCGAAGGTGTCCTCGCAGCGTGTATATTGTGTGAGCGAGGTCGTCACCTCGCCGATTATATCGGAAACAAAATCGTCGCCGAGCAGCTCTTGTGCCATATCAAGCATCGCCATATCGTCGATGCCGTCGCGTATCGCGTTAAGACGAAGCGAACCGCACGGACCGTCGACACCCACCTTATTTCCGTTGTACATAAGCGAACCGTCGCCGAAAACATCCATGCTCAGATCCTTGACGGTGCGCATATCGCTCCATGGGTCATCGACTCCGTTCCAGTAATTCGCTCCCCAGTATAAAAATCCCTTGACACCGTATAATTTCTGCTGCCAGAAAAGCAGACGATGATCAAGTCCGCTCATATCGATAAACAGATTGAGATAAGGATAACCCGGCTCCCAGCAGACATACCACCACAGCTCATCGCCCAGTGCGGTGCGCTCGTCCATACGTTCGCCGAAGGTTTTTCGCTCGGCAAGCTGCCGTTTATCATATATATTTTTTGAATCGAACATAAACGATTTCGGACACCAAACGTCGGTCGTGCCGCACATCATATCGACAAAATCGCGTTTTTCATCGTACATAGAGCAGCGGAAAAACGGCGTTACGATACGGCAGTCCGGAAACAGCGAGCGCAGGCGCTGCGCTTTCGAGCGCAGATTATCGATATGCCCGTTTGTCGTCGGCTCATCGAGCGGATAAAATGTGCCTTTTGCGAGCCACAGCGGATTGCCAGACAGCTTTTTATAATATTCGCGCAGCTTTTCATCATCGCCGTCCGGTATGACGAACGAGGTCACGCGCGGGTCGGAGAGATAAGCGTCGCAGCGCTCGTCGAGTATGTCATACGGCAGATTATACGCGGATATACGGTGGTCAAGCAGGAAATCATAATAGCGGCGG
>JBAXZA010000312.1:0-2648 GCA_041670545.1 Eubacteriales bacterium
AGCAGCGGCTTGCAATCGCCCGCGCGGTGCTGCGCAACACGCCCATCATGATACTCGATGAGGCGACCTCGGCAGTCGATACCGAAACCGAAGCGAAAATTCAGTCCGCTATCGAGAATTTGGCGGGCAGCCGGACGCTTATCGTCATTGCTCACCGGCTTTCCACCGTGCGCCGCGCCGACCGCATTATGGTCATCGACGACGGCGGAATCGCAGAATGCGGCGATCACGCGGAGCTTATCAAACGCGGCGGCATCTACGCAAAGCTTTGCGCCGGAAATATCGCGTGAACATCATTTTTTTACATATTTTGAGGTGTTTGTATGCAATTATATAAAACCCGGACAGGTATCTGTACTACCGATTTCGATACAATGCCGGCGGAGGAGCTGTTCAAAACGATACATTCGCTCGGTTACAGCGTCGTGCAGTTCAGCTTCGCAAGCGTAAGCGAAACGGGATTTTCCGTCACCGGTCAGCATGAGCTGCCGGGTATGGTCGACGAGCGCGCCATCTCCGCCATCAACAATGCGTCGGCGAAATATGGAGTCGAAATTGCCGCCGTCAACGGCACCTTCAATATGGCACATCCCGACAACGCGGTGCGCGACGAGGGAATACGCCGCTTTGAGCCGTTTCTGCGAGCAGTCAAGGCTCTCGGCGCCCATTATGCGACGCTTTGCAGCGGCACTCGCCAAAGGGAGAATTTATGGCATTGGCATGAGGACAACGGAGGGACGGACGCGTGGGAGGATATGTCCGGCACCATGCGCCGCGCCGTCAGTATCGCCGAAAAATACGATATAACGCTCGCCGTCGAAACCGAAGCGGCGAATATCATATCGACGCCGGAACGGGCGCGCTCTCTGCTCGACGAGATCGGCTCGCCAAAGCTGAAAATGATCATGGACTGCGCGAATCTGTTTGCGGAAGGCACTGCCCGCCGCGAAAACGTCCGCGATATGATAACTCACGCGTTCCAGCTTTTCGGGCGCGACGTCGTCATTGCCCACGGCAAGGATATCCGCGAAGGCGGCGGCATCGATTTCTGCGCCGCAGGACTTGGGATAGTCGATTTCCCGCTCATGCGGACGCTGCTGCATAAATACGGCTTTGAGGGCGATATGTTCCTGCACGGCATATACGATGTTTCCGATATGCGTCGCGCACGTCAGTTTTGGGAAAATACCGCGGAGGAGATATAATTGGACGGGGAAAAAACAAAAGCGTCAACGCGCGACCGGCTCTGTGAGCTGCTGATGTCGCACTCCGGCGAGGAAATATCTGGTGAGCGCCTTGCCGCCGAGCTTGGTGTGAGCCGCACGGCGGTATGGAAAGCGATATCACAGCTCCGCGCCGACGGCTATGACATAACCGCCGTCACAAACCGCGGCTATACCCTTTCGGGCGGCGATGTTTTCGACGCGCCGTCACTTTCGCACGCACTCGCCGAATTCATGTGCGCGGAGGATATCGCGCGGCTCACGCTCGATGTGCGCGGCGAGGTGACATCGACGAACACTCTGCTCAAAGCTATCGCGTCTGAGGGCGCTCCCGAAGGATATATCCTCGCGGCGACTGCTCAGAGCGCCGGCAGAGGTCGGCTCGGACGCAAATTCTATACCTCCGGTATGGGAATTTATGTGAGCATACTTCTGCGTCCGTCGATAACGGCGAAAAGCGCGCTCTCAATGACAGCAGCAGCAGCCGTCGCCGTAACCGACGCGATATATGAGGTATGCGGCGTAAAATGCGGCATAAAATGGGTGAACGACGTTTTTCTCGCCGGACGCAAGATTTGCGGCATTTTGACAGAAGCGTCGCTCGACATGGAAACCGGCGGTCTGCGCGACGCCATCGTCGGTATCGGCATAAATCTGACGAAACCCGACGGTGGTTATCCGCCGGAGCTTGAAAACGTCGCCGGAGCGATATATGAAAGCCGAGATGTTATGCCGTCTGGAATCCGTGCGCGGCTCTGCGCCGCCGTCGCCGCTCATTTCATGAAATATTATAAAACCCTCTCCGATATGAGCTTTATGAACGCTTACCGCGAACGCTCGATAATCATCGGAAAACACGTCGCCGCCGTAACTCCGTCGTCACGCGAGGACGTCGAGGTACTCGCGATAACCGACGACGCTTCCCTCCTCGTCCGCCGCTCCGACGGAACCGAAAAGCTCCTCTCATCAGGTGAGGTCAGCATAAGATTCTGATGACTCGTGGGTGGAGCGGACGCCCCATGGGCGACCATGCGGCGTAACGGTGATTTTTTACATTGTCTGATGCGATCAGACAGATACAGAAAAAGCACAAAGGCGTGATGCTTATCACTCCTTTGTGCTTTTTTGCAATGCACTACTAAAATACAGCAGCCACATGATTATAATTCATTGCCGCGCTTTCTTCAAGTCGTCGCGCATGATGTTTTGGGAAGCCGCGTACCAACGTTTTTCAGCCATTCGAGCGCCATTTTATAGCCATCGAAGCCGAAGCCGGCGTAGGTTACGCCGCACGCCATACCCGCATAGGAGATCTGACGGAACGGTTCGCGCGATGAAACATCGGAAATATGCACCTCGGCGGCGGGGAGAGCGACCGCCTTGAGCGCGTCAAGTATTGCCACCGAGGTATGCGTATAGGCGGCG
>JBAXZA010000313.1:0-2642 GCA_041670545.1 Eubacteriales bacterium
CCGGAATTTATCTCGAACGGCAGTACGACATCGGTATATTTAACGTCGCGTCCGAAACGGATAACGAGCGATTTTTCATAGAGCATTTCACCTTCATGTGATATTGTTATTTTGACCTCGCCTGTCGTTTCGCGGGTATAATGCTGCGAGGTCAGACGGAGCGTCGCGCGCTCGCCCTCGTAATAGATCGCGTAGTTCGGCGAAAGCATAAAGGTATACGATCCGAACGCGCTGTAATCCGCAAGACGCCGCAGTGCGGACGCGCCGCCGCAGCTCCAAAACGCTTTGTCGGCTGCGAAATTGAGGAATATATGACGGCAGCCCGTCAGCTCTCCGCGATAATAATCGATCGCGACGACCGGCGACGCAGTATGACGGCTGCAGTCAAAACCGCGCACAAGCGGGAATATCATCGCATCGATAGGACCGGAGGAGCCGCAGGTGCCGGGCTGATCGTCGGCATGAGTAAACTGAACGATGACGCCCTGCGTATCACGAACGGTGAACGCGTCCATATATTCGGCGAGTACAGGCATATCGGCGGCGGGCTCGGTTCGTTTATAGCGGCGGGACGGCACATCTATGCAGTTTTCTATCATCAGCGGAGTATAATACGCTGTCTGGGGGCGTTCAGTACGCCAGCCGCCATTTTCTTTAACACATGGGTTTTTGAGCGGCGCGCTGTTGGCAAGCGAAATATAGCCCATGCCGCGGCTCATTTGAGCGCGAAGTGAAGCGTACATATCGGCGGGAAAATACGCGCCGTGCAGATTGACGAAAACAGCGGTATCCCCCGGCAGAGAGCAGCCGAAGCCGATGATTTCAAAGCTGCGCGACAGCTCGGCAAGAGCGGCGCTGTTCGGACGTTCACCGTCAAAGGGCGCGGCGGGATCATAGAGAAGCACATATTTTTTATCGGTCACTTTATTTTTCCTCCGGATTTATGAACGGCGGCGGCGTTTTACGTTTTTCCGTCACGTTCTGCCGCAGCTCATTATTTTATGCTCTTATTATAATCGATTAATGTTAATTTTTCAACCTGTTCGCACTCTATTTTTGCAATTATACCGTAAATATCATCACTATTTTGCAGAATGTCCATGCCTTATGTTATAAATCCACAAATTTAACTCCGCACCAACGAGCAGAATGTTCATCGCCGCATAAAGCCAGAGCATGAGAAGTATTACCGCGGTCAGCGAACCGTAAATATACGAATAATTCGCGAAATTGTTGATGTATATCGAATAAGCCCATGAAAACAGCAGCCACAGCGACGAGGAGAAAACCGCGCCCCAGATATGCGCGGAAAACGGTATATCGCTTCGGCTAAGAGTATTGTAGACGAGGGTAAAAACGATTATCATGACGACAAAAAACACTATTCCACGGAAATTATATATCACCTGCGAAACTCGCGACGCGAAATACGAACGTTCCGAGAAATATTCGCCGAGCTTGCTGCCGAAAAACAGTACGATCGCAGTCGCCACGATGCCGATAATAAACACCAGCGTGTAAATTAATGACAATATGTTGCTTTTGATAAATCCGACGTCGTCCTTGGTATTGTAAACGTTGCGTATGCCGTTGCCGACGCTTCTCACTCCGCGCGACGACGACCACAACAGCATAACTGCGGTTACGGAGATAAGCGAAACATCCGGCTTTGAGGTCAGCTCATCAAACAATGCCTCGATGAAATCATATACACCGCCGGGCAGAAAATCCGAGAGCATATCGAAAAATCCGCTTCCGGAAGCGAGCGTAAGACCGGAAATACGGTCGATCAGCAGCACACGAAGCAGAGTGAACAGCAGCATTAAAAACGGAACGGCCGATATAACGATGAAAAACGATGCCTGCGCCGCGTATACTCCGACGCGGTCGTCGTCCATGCGTCCCGCTATCGCCATCGCTTTGGATATCACAAACGACAGCGCTTTCGGAAGCTTCATTTAAGTACGGTCAACTCCTCATTTAATGATTTTTATCGCTTTATGGAGATTTGTGATCACAACGCTGTGACGCTCGCCGGCATATTCGCCGTCGGTCGTCCACGCTGTCACGCCATCGCCCGCGCAGGTAAGCTCCAGACTGTCGGTATGGAAAAACAGTATGTTTTTATTTGTGAAATCATGCGCCTTTATACAGCGAAGAACCTCGCTCAGCTCTATGAGATTCTCTGGACGGCGTATGAACATCGCTTCGAATATTCCGTCGCTCAGACCTACGCTCTCAGTCGGATACTTAAGGATTCCGCCTACCGAGGTCGAATTCGATATCGCCCCGAAAATAAATTTGCCGCAGTATTCTGTGCAGCCGGATAAAATCCGCATCGGTATTTCTTCGATCGAGGTCACCTCCTTGGCGCCCTCGAGCAGATATGCGAGGTGACCAAGCGCGTTTTTCATCGGCTGAGGAGTCGAATATGACGTTTTTGTGAACGCGCCGAACGACGCTATATATGAGAAATACGCGTCGCGTCCGAATGAACCTATATCGATGGGGGTGGGAGTGCCGCCGATAATTCCGCGCACGGCTTCGGATATGGTGAGCGGAAGTCCGACCGTCGCCGCGAAATCATTGGTCGTTCCGGCTGGGATATAGCCTATTGGAATATCGTGTCCGCCCTCGAGAAG
>JBAXZA010000314.1:0-2635 GCA_041670545.1 Eubacteriales bacterium
TCCGACATAATTTTTAAAATATGTGAGATAATCATTTACCTTCGACGAAAGCTCGTTGTAGCCCGATATGACCTGCGGAATAAATATCGATACGAACGCCGCAAGAAAACACAGCAGCACAAGGTAGGTCAATATTATGCCCAGTACGCCGCGCAGTTTGACATTTTTTATGCGCCGAAGCGAACTATTTATCACCGCGGAAAGCGGACGCAGCATAAACGCGATGACAAACGCGTAGATAAGCGGGCGCGACGCCTGAAAAAGCATGGCGAACACCGCTCCGACGCGCGAAAGGTTAAGTCCGACGATAACGCACAGCACGGTAAACGCCGCCACTGCGACACAGAACAGCGCTATCGAGCGGTAACGCGGATTTTTTTCGAATTTCATTTTTTATCTTCGCCGCCTTTCATATAATCGTCAGTAGCGGTTGGCAGCTTTTTCGACTCGAGTGCGCGCTCGACCACTCCGCGTATGAGATAATACAGCACAGCGAACGCGGGAACACCGATGAACATTCCGGCGACGCCCATTATTCCGCCCATGATAGTTATCGCTACGATTACCCAGAACGCGCTGAGTCCAGTCGAGTCGCCGAGTATCTTAGGTCCTATCACATTGCCGTCGAGCTGCTGGATGACCACCACGGCTATGAGAAACCACAGCGCTTTTGACGGGTCGGCGATAAAAATGATGAATACGCTCGGTATCGCGCCGATAATAGGTCCGAAAAACGGAATTACGTTGGTGATGCCGATTATAACAGCGACAAGCTGATAATACGGCATTTTCATCACGGCGAAAACAATAAATGAAAGCACTCCGATGATGAGCGAATCGAGCAGCTTGCCGATTATGAATTTTCCGAAGGTGTTATCACTGTAACGCGCGAGCGAAACCGTTTTATCGGCGGCGGTGCGCGGAAGCAGAGCATAAAGTGTTTTTTTAAGCTGCGCGCACAGCTTTTCTTTGGACATGAGAAAATAAACCGAGAAAAATATACCGAAAAACGCGTTTTTAAACTGCTGCGCCGCTGCCGTGAAGAAATCTATCACATACGGCGTCGCGCTTTGCAGCAAACTGTATGAATCGCCGATAAGCTCGTTGACAGTATCGGTCAGCTTCTCAAAATCGACATATTCCATCAGCTTTTTATACTGCTCGCCGATGAAATCGGAGGAGGACGCCAGATTTTCCACCCAGCTCTGCGCCGACGCCACATAACCGTCCATTTTTCCGATCAGATCGGTATAGCTTGACACCACCTGCGGTATTATGAGAGTGAGCAGCAGTATGATCGCGAGCGAATAAATAATATAAGTCGCAAGCATCGCGAGCACGCGGCGGAGCTTAGGATGCTTCTTCAGCGCTCCACGGTCGAATATTTTTCTCTCAAAAAGCGAGAGCGCCGGATTGACAAGATACGCTATGCAGAAGCCATAAAGCAACGGACTGCACAGCCGCCACAGCTTTGCGCACGCCGAAAAGAGGATTTCGTAGCGCAGACCGACAAATACGAGCGCGACGATCACGGCAGCCGACGCGAAAGCGTACGGCAGCGCGGCAAAAAGCTTTTTATTCCGTTCGTCTTTAATACCGAATTCCTCCTCTGACGTTTATTCATATCAAATTATAACCTTTTTTGCGGTTTTAGTCAATGATTTTTATAAAACCGTAATATTTCGATATTGAAAACATTTATAATTAATGTTATAATACTGCGGTATGATTAAATTCGGAGGACTATTATGAAGCATATTATCCTCGATACTGATCTCGGCTGCGACTGCGACGACGTTTATGCGCTCGCTCTGCTCTCACGCTCGCACCTTGATAATAAATGCTCGCTCGACGGCGTCGCGTCAAGCGCTCCTTTCCCTGCGTCGCCCGGCGCGATACGCTCGATACTCGATCATTACGGACTTTCGGACATAGCGGCGGGGCGGCTCGGCGTTCACGCGGACGGTTATTATTCCGAGGGACGCGACTTCTACGCGCAGGCGGTGACCGATGCATTCCCGCCAAGCTCCGTCAGCTTTACGGAAAGCGCCGAGCTGCTGCGTTCGCTCCTCGCTCACGCAGCAGCTCCGGTAACTCTCTGCGTCATTGGAACGCTTACAAATATGTCGGCGCTGCTCGGCTCACGCGGAGATGAAATATCGCCGCTCGACGGTGTTTCTCTTGTGCGCGAAAAGGTTGAGCGGGCATATATCATGGCTGGAGATTTCACCCATGTCGGAAGCGTAAGCGTTCCCACCGCCGAATGGAACGTTAAGCTCGATATCCCCGCCGCTCAAAAGTTTTTTGATGAATTTCCCTGCCATGTGACGGTAATACCATTTGAACTTGGCGTAAACGTGATAACCGGCGGCGCATATGTCAGCAAATTCGGCGGCTCCTCGCCGGTTTCTGCCGCCTATATCGCTCACGGCAGCACGGCGGGACGCTCCTCATGGGATCCCATAACGGCTTACGCCGCGGTATATGACGGCTCGGAGCGTTTCGGAAAGCTGTTTGCGCGCCGACACGGCGACATATCGGTAAACGCCGACGGAACACTCAATTTCGCGCCGAACGAAGGCTCGCGCTTCGAATATCTCACCGCGCGCGCCGGAAATACCGAAATTGCCGGCGA
>JBAXZA010000315.1:0-2633 GCA_041670545.1 Eubacteriales bacterium
CGCCAAAAACCTCGGACGATCAGCCCGGACTTCTCTATGAAGGGCTTGATTACAAGGCGATCGGCGAATACGCGGATTATACTTTGCTTATGACCTATGAGTACGGTTACACTTACGGCCCGCCTATGGCAGTCTCACCGATTAACGAGGTCGAGCGCGTGCTTGAATATGCCGTTACGCGCATTCCGCACGAAAAAATACTCATGGGAGTGCCGAATTACGGCTACGACTGGCCGCTGCCTTATGTGCGCGGCACGACAAAAGCTGACACCATCGGCAATGTTGAAGCCGTCGAGCTGGCGTGGAATGTCGGCGCGGATATCTCCTTCGATGAAACCGCGCAGTCGCCGTTTTACGGTTATTACGCGGATAATATCGAACACGTCGTTTGGTTTGAGGACGCCAAAAGCATCGACGCCAAGCTGCGGCTCGCCGCGCGTTATGACCTTGCCGGTGTTTCCTACTGGAATATAATGAAATTCTTCCCTCAGAACTGGCTTGTCGCAAATTCTCTTTATGATATACGGACGGAAATTTAAACAGCGTTTAATTTGCATACGGTCATGCTTTTGCAGCGGTGGGATTTTGTCCTTGTGACGAAATTCCGCCGTTTTTTTTGTTTATAACGCCATTTTTGAAATCGTTTCACTTTTGTATTGAAATAAGTCGGAATATTTATTATAATTGATACAGGTAAAACTTTCAAATGAGGAGGAATAACATTTTGAAGCTGATATTTTTTGACATAGATACTCTGCGCGCCGATCATCTTGGCTGCTACGGCTACGCGCGCAAAACAAAGGAAGGCGAGGGCATATCGCCGAACATCGACTATATCGCGGCGCAGGCTGTGCGCTTTGACAATTATTATTGCCCGAATGCGCCTTGCCTGCCGTCGAGAGCGTCGCTCGTCACGGGGCAGTTCGGAATCCGCACCGGTATCGTCGGCCATGGCGGAACCGCCGCCGATATGCGCGCGTGGGGCGGCGACCGTCACTTCACAGACGCTTACAGCGAAAATAATTTATTTATGAATTTCAAGCGCGCCGGAATGTATACCGCTTCGGTTTCTACCTTCGCCGAACGCCATTCGTCATGGTGGTTCGACGCCGGCTTCAACGAGATACACAATGTCGGCTCTCGCGGCGGAGAAACGGCGGAGATCACGACGCCCATCGCCCTCGACTGGCTTGAGCGCAACCGTGACCGCGAAAATTGGGTGCTGCATATCCATTACTGGGATCCGCACACGCCATACCGCACACCGATGTCCTACGGCAATCCGTTCGAGGGCGTACCGCTTTATGACAACTGGATAACGCCGGAAATATTCGCACAGCATCTTCTGCATATCGGACCTCACGGCGCAAATGAGATCGGAATGTGGAACGACAGCCATCCTGAAAACTGCCCGCGCCATCCAGGAAAGCTCGAAGATACCGATCAGATGAAGGAATTCATCGACAATTACGACTGCGGAGTCAAATATACCGACGACAATATCGGAAAAATACTCGATAAACTGCGCGAACTCGGTATTTTCGACGACACCTCGTTCATCGTAACCTCCGACCACGGTGAAAATATCGGCGAACTCGGTATTTACGCCGAACACGGAACAGCCGACGAGCCTACCTGCCGTATTCCAATGATAATCAAATGGCAGGGCGGGTTATCCGGTCACGTCGACCACGGCTTCCATACAAACGTCGATCTCTGCCCCACCGTGCAGGAGCTGCTCGGCACACATATGGCGCAGCGCGGCTATGAATACGACGGCGTCAGCTACGCGAAAACATTGACCGAGGGAGCGGACTGCTCGCAGGATCACGCTGTCATCTCGCAGTGCGCTCACGTCTGCCAGCGCAGCGTCCGATTCGGCGATTATCTGTATATCCGAACCGTTCATGGCGGTTATCATCTGTTCCCGCGCGAGATGCTTTTCAATGTCAAGGATGATCCGCACGAGCTGAACGAGCTTTCCGGCAAGTATCCCGACCTGTGTGCAAAGGGCGCAAAGCTGATCCTCGACTGGGAGGACGATATGATGCTTAAATCTCGCTACGACACCGATCCGATGTGGACGGTCATGCGCGAGGGCGGGCCTGAACACGCGAGAGGCGAGCTTGCCAATTATATCAAACGGCTCGAGGGTACGCCGCGCGAATACGGCGTCAAGCTGCTTAAACAACAGTATAAACGCGATCTCGAATGATTTTTTGAGGGTATAATTATGGAAATAAAAGAATTTTTGCGTTCTGCGGCTAATGTAAAGCCGTCGAGACGTCAGCTTGATTGGTTTAATACCGAATTTTATGCATTCGTACATTTTAGCCCAAATACCTACACCGATCTTGAATGGGGAAACGGCAATGAAAATCCGGCAAGCTTCAATCCGGTAAAGCTCGACTGCGATCAGTGGGTGGAGGCTGTCAAGAGCGCCGGAATGAAAGGACTTGTGCTCACCGCGAAGCATCACGACGGTTTTTGCCTGTGGAATACAAAATATACCGAGCATTGCATCCGAAACAGTCCCCAGAAACGCGATATCGTCCGAGAAGCCGCCGACGCCTGCGCACGCGGAGGAATCAAATTTGGCTTTTATCTCTCGCCGTGGGACAGAAATAACCCCG
>JBAXZA010000316.1:0-2599 GCA_041670545.1 Eubacteriales bacterium
CTGATGGTCGCCGAAAAATATAACAACAGTGTCCTCGTCGACCGTCGAAAAATAATTTATCAGCTTGCGCAGAGCGTTGTCGGTTTCGCGTATCAGCGTCAGATAGGTTTCTGCCGAATAAATTTGGTCGTTCTCAAAGCCGAGAACGTGCACATATGGCGAGAAGTTGGCATATTTGGTCGAATAGCCGCTGTGATTCTGCATGGTGAGCGCATAAATGAACGTCGGAGTGCCGTCCTCCTTATTTTCATAGGCGTCGAAAATATAATCGCAGACGCTCTTGTCAGAGATACGGTTGCGGATATAGCGTCCGTATTTCAGATCCGTATCGAAAAGGCACGTCTGAAAGCCAAGATACGGACAGACGATATTGCGGTTCCAGCCCGCCGCGCCGTACGGATGAATAAAGGTGGAGGCATAACCGTAAGCTGTCATCGCACGCGGAAGTGCGGACGTCGCTTCATTGATATACTGCTGATACGGTATGCTTCCCGACGGCAGAAACGCCATTGTGTCGCCCGTCAGAAATTCAAATTCGGTGTTCGCGGTGTTTCCGCCGAGGATAGAGGTATACGAAACGCCGGTCACGGTGTTTTCCGAGCCGACAAGAGATTTATAAAAGGGCATGACCTCGATGTTGGTTTCAAAATGACCAAGCACTGAAAGATCGGAGAACGCTTCGTCGACGACCACCACGATATTTGGAGTGCCGCCGGAGGTCTGCTCCGCCTCCGGAAGCTTCGCTTCGATGGAGCGCACCTCATCCTCGGAATAGCCCTCCGGAACGTCGACGACGAGGTATTTGGCATTCATAAAAAACGACGGCCAGAAGCCGTTCTGACGATAGGTATATTTCTGCGTGAACGGCATTTCATAAAGCCCGATAGCATCACCGATTTTATCGCTCTGCATGGAGAGGGCGAAGCCGCAGAACAGCGCGGCGGACATAAGCGCCGTCGGAACACGAAGCTTAGCGCCGCGAATACGAAGCTCTGTGTGCGCGGAAATAAATATGAGAACGAGCAGCAGTACGCTGCATATGAGAGTGCGCGCGTCCGGCGTGAAATCGAAGCCGTCGGCGACGCTTACCGCCGTTCTCACCGATAAAATATCCCACGGCAGTATGGGAGAGCCGCGAAAAATTATCACATAGCTGTTGATAAGCGCGATTACAGTATGAAGCGAGGTTGATACAGCGAGGGCGATTGAAGCTCTGCCGCAGCAGCCGAAGATGAGCGCGGCGGTGAGATAATACGGCAGCCAGCCGATTATTTGCAGACTAAGGGGCGTTTCGAACGGATTGTGATAATAAAGCTCGCATAAATAATATGTAAGCGGAGGTATCAGCCCCGCGCAGACCGCCGACGGTATTTTCGGCAGTCTGAAAAACAGAGCGCTTTTAACAATTCTACACGATTTTTTGAGTAAATCATTAACTTTCATATATTTAACACATCCCGACACCATTATATCACATATTTTACAAATTTCCACCGATTTATAAAAAAAGTTTCCGCGAAATGAGCGCGGAAACTTATGTCTTGTTCGTAAAATTAAAAATCATAAAAAAATATATATTCGAATTTTTAAATGTAATACAAACTTTTCAATATGCTTTTATACAATCTGACCACTTGCGGCGATTTTACAAACAAGCTTTGTAATTTAAATATTATGTTTAAAATTATAGATTCAGCAGTGCCGTGACAGTTTCGTCGCCGTCGTGCGAATAGCTGTGCAGCCACGCAGCGGCACGGCGGTCGAAATTTGAACACTCGATGAGCCGGAACGCCGACGCGTATATGTCGACAAGCGATTCGGTTCCGGAAATATCCTCCGCGTGACCGAGCGCCAAAAATCGCAGCAGCGCGTAAGCGGCGCAGAGAGACAGAAAATCCGCGGCGGCGCTTTCGTGAACGTCGGAATAGGGAAAGGTGGTGTAAAAAATATGGTTGACCATGATCTGTTCCATATAAACGTCGAAATCAGGCAGCTTGGAATATAAAATTTTCCGCGCCGATGCCGCGCTGCCGCCGTTTCTAAAATATTCGGCAGCTCCCTCGCCGTATTTTGCGAGATTGACACTTTTTTCGTCAAATTCATCTGTAAAATCAAGCATGACCGAAATAGCGCTGCCGTCGCTGATTACCATTTCAACGTCGTCAAAATCGCTTTCGAAGGAGCGGACGATGTCCGCCATAGCGTCCTCGTGTCCGCAAACGGAGAATGGCGATATCGCCCGGCAGAGCATACCGGCGCGCCATATTCTCTGCGGGAGCGAATGCCGCCTATCCTGCACGATATGTATGATCGCGCGGCGTAGCCCGATATACGAAGCGGTTTGAGCCGCGGCATGGGTATATTCGGCTTCCGGCATGATAAAGGTGAGCGGAGTTTCAATAAAGCGCATAGGCTCGCGGCGGCTCATGATAAGCTCGAGTACCCCCTCGCAGGCGTTCGCGCAGGAGCATTCGTCGGCGTATCTTACCTTTGGCGAGCGCGGATAATAACGGCAGACGGAGGTCAGAACAGCTTCTCCGCATTCGCGCTGAAGTCCGCAGCGTCCGTCGTCCTCGTGAAGCGGGCAGTCGCCGGTCCA
>JBAXZA010000317.1:0-2595 GCA_041670545.1 Eubacteriales bacterium
GCCCCACCCACAGTGAATACTGGGAAGCCGAGGATATGCTCGGTCGCCGTCTGCACAGCGCGGAGGACATTCGAGGAGCGCGCGAAAAATACGTCGGAATATTCTACTGGACATGGCGGGACGCGCACGCGGGAAACCGTGCTGTCAATGTGTCGGAGGTGCTCGATAAATATCCGTCGGCTGAATATAACCGCGATCATCCGGCGTGGGGCGACCGCTCGACGCTCCAGTGCAGCTGGGGCGAGCCGCTGTACGGTCATTACAGAAACGCCGATCCGTATGTAATACGCCGTCACGCGGCGCTGCTCTCCGACGCTGGCGTCGATTTTCTGATGTTCGACTGTACAAACGGCGCTATGCTTTGGAGAAGCGCATATGAAGCGCTGCTTCGCGGGCTGCATGAAGCGCGTGAGGACGGCATATGCACGCCTAAAATAGCGTTCATGCTGAATTTCGCGCCGACGCACGACGGCGAAAAGATGCTTCGCGCGCTGTATCAGAATCTCTATAAACCGGGGCTTTACAGCGACCTGTGGTTCACCATCGATGGAAAACCACTTATCATGGCATATAAAGAAGCGCTGCCGGAGCAGGGAAAAAGCGACGCCGACACCGCGTTTCTCGATGAGATACGTTCATTTTTCGCTTTCCGCGCCGGTCAGCCGCTCTACGGCACCGAAAACGGAGGTCAGAAACGCCCGGATCATTGGGGCTGGCTTGAGATCTTCCCGCAGAATAAATACGGCGAACGTCCGGACGGTTCGTGTGAAATGATGACCGTTGGAGTAGGGCAGAACGCTAATTTGCAGCGTATATGCACGCATTTCAACGACCGCGGCACTTTCGGACGCAGCTATACTCATGCCGATGGTTTCAGCCTGATAACGTCCGATTCGTATAAATACGGCTACAATTTCGCCGAACAGTGGCAGCGCGCGCTCGACTGCGATCCAGATATCGTATTTGTGACCGGCTGGAATGAATGGATCATGGGACAGTGGAAAGAGCCGTGGCTGTCTGATGAAAACTCGACGCAGCTCGCGATGGTCGATCAGTATAACCGCGAATACAGCCGCGACATCGAACCCGACCGCGACGGCTATAAGGATACCTATTATTTGCAGCTTTGCGATAATATAAGACGCTTCAAGGGTTCAAAACCGCGTCCTCACGCTTCGGAGCAGTTTGACCGCGCACCGTCTGACTCGGTTTGGTCAAAAATCGTGCCGGAATATAATTTTGAGCGCGGAATGACGATAAAACGCGATTTTGACGGTTTTAGCGGACTGCATTATAAAAATGACAGCGGCAGAAACTGCATAATTTCGGCAAAGGTCGCGCACGACGCCGATAATCTTTACTTCCGTGCGGAATGTGAAAATAGCGTAACAGTGCGCGATGGCGACGCATGGATGAATCTTTTTATCGGAGTCGGAGTCGGCGGCTGGAACGGTTTTGAGTTTCTCATAAACCGTTATGAGCGTAAAAAAGGAATTGTATCGGTCGAACTTTATTCACCGGCTGCCTCACCTGATGAATTTTCGTGGCGCGAGATAGGTAAGGCGAAGATAAAAACAAACGCAAACAGCATCGTTCTGACGATACCGCGTGAGCTTCTGGGCTTGACCGATAAAATCGATCTTCGCTTTAAATGGAGCGATAATATGCAGCGGCGCGATGTGATGGATTTTTACGAAAACGGCTGTGCCGCGCCGCTCGGACGTTTCTCCTGCCGCTATGTAAAATAACAAAATAAAATGTAATATAGCAACGTATCCGCACCGCGTATTTTATGCGGCGCGGATTTTTATCCGTTGATTCCCATCATTATTTTGCTATTGATTTTTATGTTCCGAGGTGGTATAATTATACAATTACAATTAAAGGAATAAAAATGGAAAATAATACGCGCATCAGTTATATTGAAATCATAATAGCGGCGGTAATGTGGGGCTCTATCGGAACGTTCGTCACAACACTGAGCGCCCTCGGCTTTTCGTCGGTGCAGCTTGTTTCTGTGAGGATACTGCTCACGCTCGTAATATTGTTTTTGTACATACTTTTTACCGACCGTAAAAAATTCCGCATTGACCCGCGCGATATCTGGATGTTTTTAGGCTCGGGCATACTCAGCTTTGTATGCTTTAATCTCTGCTATTTTACCTCGATAAAGCTGACAGGACTCTGCACCGCCGCGATACTGCTTTATACCTCGCCGGTTTTCGTCGCGATAATGTCGCGGATATTTTTTCATGAAAAGCTGAGCGCCAATAAGCTTGCCGCTCTCCCGATGGCGCTGCTCGGCTGTGCGCTCGTAAGCGGCATAACCTCCGGCGGCAGCTTCAACACCATCGGTGTGCTGTGCGGACTCGCCTGCGGCTTCGGATACGCGCTGTACAGCATATTCGGGCGTGTCGCGCTCAAAAAATACAATTCGGTCACCGTAACGTTTTATACTTTTCTCTGCGCAATGCTCGGCATACTGCCGTTTTCGCACATAACCGAAATTCCGGCGCTGATAAAAGCTCCGGCGACGGCGCTGCTGCTCGTCGGTCTCGCCGTCGTGACAAATCTGCTGCCGTATAGCCTTTATAC
>JBAXZA010000318.1:0-2552 GCA_041670545.1 Eubacteriales bacterium
ACAGGCGGAATATCCGCGTTTTTAAGCCGCGTTGAAACCTCCGGCGGCGTTATATTTCTGCTCGGAGCTTGCAGCGGCGCATCGGAACGCTTATATGAGCATATCTGCTCGCGCTTCTGCACTCCGGAGGATATTAAAAACGAATTTGAACGTTACGCGGAACGCTGTGAAGCGCTTTGCGGTAATTTCGTATTCAGCACCGGAAACTCAGCCCGCGACGCTATGCTCAGCTTCTATCTGCCTTATCAGGCGCTTTATACCCGTATGCTCGCCCGCACCGGACTTTATCAGTCGAGCGGCGCATATGGCTTCCGAGATCAGCTTCAGGACAGTCTTGCAGCAATGCGCATGAAACCGGAACTGACAAAAGTTCAGCTTTATCGTTCTGCCGCACATCAGTTTACTGACGGCACGGCGATGCACTGGTGGCATTTCACACGCGGCGGAGATCGGGGTGTACGCAGCCGCTGTTCGGACGATTATCTGTGGCTTCCCTATGTCTGCGCACGCTATATCGATTATACCGGCGATGAAACGGTATTGTCAGCGCATATATATTACCGCGAAAGTCCTCATCTCGCGGACAGTGAGAACGAACGGTATGAGATTCCGCAGCGTTCAGAACTTTGCGAGGATATGTATTCCCACTGTATACGGGCAATTGAACACGCGCTTGTTTTCGGAGAACACGGACTTCCGTTTATCGGAAGCTGCGACTGGAATGACGGCATGAACGCGGTAGGCGACGACGGCAGGGGCGAGAGCGTATGGCTTGCGTTCTTCCTCGCCATGACGCTCGCCGATTTCTCCGTTGTGTGTGATAAACGCGGCGATACCGATCGCTCTGCGCGATACCGCGATATCCGCGAAAAGCTGCTTTTATCTGTTAATGAAAACGCATATGGCGGCGACCGTTATCTTCGAGCTTATTTTGATAATGGAACGCCTCTCGGAGCCGCAGACTGTGCCGAATGCGCGATCGATATTCTTCCGCAGGCGTTCTCGGCGATAGTATCAGGTAAAACTAAACGCACAAAAACCGCCCTTCACACTATGTATGACAATCTGTTCGACTCCGATAACGGAATAATGTGTCTGCTTGCGCCATCATTTGACCGCCGTGCGCAATACCCGGGCTATATCGCGGGTTATGTCCCCGGCATACGAGAAAACGGAGGTCAGTATACCCATGCGGCGGTATGGGCAGCGTGGGGATTGTTTGAGGGAGGAATGTGCGACGCGGCGTTTAATATATTGTGCGCGATTGATCCGGCGGAGCGGTATGATAGCGACTCACATTTCATCGACTGCTACCTCAACGAACCGTATGCGCTCTCCGGCGACGTTTATTATAACCGCGATCATATCGGACGCGGCGGCTGGAGCCATTACACCGGCGCGGCGGCTTGGTATTACGGAGTGTATATCTCCGAAGTCCTCGGTTTTGAGCTTCACGGCACAGTTTTTACTCTCAATCCAAAAATCTGCGGTGGTATTGAACATTTTCGCACGATTATAAAGGTGGACGGCGGTGTATGGCATATAAGCGTCAGCAGTGGCGATAAAACAGGATATATAAGTGATGGCAAAATTGTAAACAATGTATTTCATTTAGATAAATCGGAACATTTTATCGAAATAACGGTTGAAAAATAAACGGAAATAGTGTAAAATTATAGTTGCCGCGGTATGCGCTCATCCGCGCTTTGCCGCGGTAAATTATATGAACGGAGAAATGACATGGCTGTTATAAATAAGGTCATTGCCGGCGGAGTCAAGCTGAATATCATCGACACCGGCAAATTCAAGTCAAATTATATTTCGGTCAATTTTATAAACAGAATAAACGGTAACACCGCCGCTATGAACGCCCTGCTGCCGAGCGTGCTGAAGCGTGGGTGCGAAAAATACCCGACTATGTCTGATATTGCCATACGGCTCGACGAGCTGTACGCCACCAACATCTCCTCGCGTGTATATAAGCGTGGAGATAATCAGATATTCGGCTTTTCCTCTTATATTCTTGACAATTCCTATGCTATCGACGGTATGGATATCCAAAGCGGCGCGCTCGATATGCTGGGCGAAATAATGTTCCGTCCGCTCGCCGCCGACGGCGCTTTTAATTCAGCTTATGTTGAAAGCGAAAAGCGCAACCTTATCGACGCCGTCAGGGCAAAGATAAACAATAAAAACTCATACGCCGTATGGAGATGCCAGGAGGAGATGTGCCGCGGTGAAGCGTTTGGCATACCGGAGAGCGGGAGCGTTGAGGATATCGAGAAAATCGGCGCGAAATCACTCTACGAGCATTATCTCAAGGTCATACGCACCTCGAAGATCGAGGTTTATTTCGTCGGTCATACCGATTTTGACGCTCTCGCCGATAAACTCAGCGAAATATTCGCGCCGCTCGGCACACTCGATATTCCAAAGCTCAACACCGATGTAATACGCCGCGCTGAAAATGTCCGCGAGGTTATCGAGGATCAGCCTGTAACGCAGGGCAAGCTGTCGCTCGGCTTCAGAACCGGCACTGTGCTCTCGGACGG
>JBAXZA010000319.1:0-2538 GCA_041670545.1 Eubacteriales bacterium
AAGGGCGGCATACGAATACATATGCAGTGCGGACGCAGCGCGCTGCTCGATTATCGCCGCAAATACGCGAGTGTAGCCGCGATATCGGTAACGCTCTCGGCAAAGCAGCCGGAAATAGCGGACGCTGTCTGCCGTCTGCTCGAAGAATCTGACGGACGCGGACGCCGTATATCGGCGCTCACAGACGCGTATATAGCTAAGCTCGCCGATGATGAGGTGTGCGCAGACGGCAGCATAACAGCTTTTATTTACATTGCCGGAGAAGCAGTGACGGCGAACGAGCTTCGTAAATATGTGACTCTCACGCAGCCGAAATGTTCCGGTGTATGCGCGGCATTTTCCGGAAATGACGCTGACGGTTACGCATATGCACTCTGCGTTTCCGGCGATGTTACCCCAATAAACAAAGCGATGACAAGCGCTCTGAACGGTCGCGGCGGAGGCCGAGGACAGCTTGCGCAGGGAACGCTAAGAGCGTCCCGCGCTCAAATTGAAGCATATTTCAAAGCATAAATTTTATCAATCAGAAAAACGGCAGACTAACAGTCTGCCGTTTTTTATTATATCTTTTTTGCAATATGACGTTTTATAATAATTATACGAATAATCTATATGTAAAACGTTATTCAGTGATATTATTATAAGCGTCCATAACGGTTTCGATCTGCTTGAGAGCCGCTTTTTCCTGTTTTGCGTAATATGACGAGAAATCCTTGTTTTTATTCGACATAAGATTGGTGAGCGACCACTGCATACCCTTCCAGCCATCGTAAATATAAGCGAAGGTGAACACGCGTCCGTCGAGAATACGTTCGAGCATTTCATACGACTGCGCGTCGCGGGCAAATTTGGACTGAAGCACGATTTCAAGCTCGGCGGGAACCACCTGACGGTAGGATTCAGCCGAAAGCGCTTCGATGATAATTCCGGTGCGGTCTGAATCGGTAATGGTATTAGGAACTGCCATCAGTGGAGCGTGACCGTCGACATGGGTATAATAATCGGTCTGCGCCTCATCGTATTTGGGGAAGGGAATGATGCTGAAATCGGCGTCCATGCTGCGCAGATTATCGATAACATAAATACGCAGAGCCGCGAACATGGTTTCGCCTGCGGCGAATTTGCCGGATACCGCGTCGTCATGCGTGGAAGCGCCAAGCTTTGACTGAACCGCGTCGTTGACATAAAGTGTACGGTTGTCCTCATAAAGCAGACTGTATACTTTATTGACGATAGTCGTCATTTTGTCGCAGTTTATGACAAGCTCGGGATATCCGGAATCGTCCATGACGGTGACCTTTTGATCCAGAGCGTACATCCAGTTGTTAATTGCGCTGTTAAAATGCGTCGTAAAGCCGTATTGATCCTGATAATCGAACTTGCCGTCGCCATTGAGATCGGAGCTTGCGAGCGAGCAGATCTCGGTGAATTTGTCAATCGTCCAGCTGCCGTTATTTACCATATCATATACGTTTTCAACGCCGTAATTATCGCACATCGCGTTGTTCGCTACCATCGACCACGCATAATCTATCGCGCTGATGCAGAAATCACTCGACGCTAAAAACAGTTTATCGTTGACAGTCAGCTCATCGACAAGACTGCCGTTCCACCACGGCTTGGTGAAATCCACATATTTCAAATTGAGCCAGTTGTACATAACGCCCTCGGTAGCGGTCGTTCCGGCGTGAACCATATGCGGCAGAGCGAGATCGAAGGCATCGTCTCCGGCAAGAACACTCTTCTTGAAGAAATTTGTGAGCAGCGATTCATCGTCCTCGCTTTTCGCAATTATCTCGAGCTTGACGTTATATTTTTCCTCGACAGCGCGGTTGCGGCGGAATACGGCGTCGTTTATAGTTTCGCCGTTTTCCTCGGTCGCCTGCACCTCTTTGAGGTGATGATCAGCGTCGCGCGTCAGGATACGGAAGCTGTATCCTCCAAAATCGCTTGCTGGCAGATCTTCCTTGACCGCGAGCCGCGAATCTGTTTCCTCGGCGGCGGTGGTCTGCGCGTCGGCATCAGGCGCTTTTGTAACCGAAGTGTTTCCAGAGTCGGATTGGCTGCCGCAGGATGCCATTGCTATAAGCATCGCAGCAAGAATTAATGCGGCTGTAATTTTTTTCATATTTTCTCTCCCAAAAATCTTTGACATACATAATGACATACATAAAAACATCTGATTATTGTTCCATACAGATTTCCGGATTCACGGCAGCCTGTTGAATCAGATGCTTCTTAATCCTTATATAATATACTACAACATATTGCAGTTATTGTCAATAATAAAACGCGTTAAATTTAACAAAAGATATTGAAAAAATTAAATAAATGTTAAATAATTCGAAAGATATAGCGTGTGAGTGAAAATAACATGGCATATACACAATAAAACCGCCGTCCGTATTTCAAGTTGAAACGCGGACGGCGATTTTCACATCTATATATAAGCCCCGGACTTCCGGAATTCGCGCGTTATTCCGACATCAGAAGTTCAGAGACTGTTACGAATTTATAACCCATTTCAAGCAGCTTCGG
>JBAXZA010000320.1:0-2526 GCA_041670545.1 Eubacteriales bacterium
GACGATATATATGTCAGCATCGGAATGCTCGATTATGACACACATAAGAACGGAGCGGAGCATACCGACGAGAAAAACGCGTTTTTCACCGAGATCGATTCGCTTACCGAAAAACTCGAAGCTATGAAGCTTGAGCACGCGTCGCTTAAAAACTATAAAATATGCCCCGGCTGCGGCGCAAAGATCGACCGCGATACCGCGTACTGCCCTAAATGCGGTCTTAAGCAGGAGGAATAATCCTTCGCTGTTCCGCCTATTTATTTTGCAGCCACATTCTGCTAATTGGAGATTTGACTATTATGATGCAAAAAGTACGTAATCCCGCGCTTGTTTTGGTGCTTACGCTGATAACCTGCGGTATTTATGGATGGGTTGTGGTTTATCAGCTCACCGATGAGATCCGCGAATATACCGGAGATCAAAGCATAAATCCGGTGCTCGAGTTGATTTTATGCCTTGTCACCTGCAATATTTATTCCATTTATTGGTGCTATAAATACTCAAAGCTGATTTTTGACATGGAAATGAGGGCCGGCGTGCAGTATCCGAGCGATATTTCGATTCCGGCACTGCTGCTCTGCGTGTTTCAGCTCTGGTCTGTTTCGATACTGCTTATGCAGTCCGAAATCAACAAGGTATGGATTCAGGCGTCGGGCGGAAATCCTCAGTATTAAATTTACGCCGCGTTTCCGACACGGTTTTATATTCCTGCGGGCGGGCTTGTGACCTGCCCTTTCTTATGTCGGCCGCCCTTCACAATAAATGCGTCCGACGCGTCAATATTTCATTTGTAGGTTAAAATTATAATGATTGCATTAAGCTGCGATAATATATCGCTTTCTTTCGGTGTCGAGGTCATACTCGACAAAATATCCTTCAGCATAAACGACGGCGACAAGCTCGGCATCGTCGGAGTTAACGGCGCGGGCAAATCGTCGCTGTTCAAAATCATCACCGGAGAATACAGCTCGGACGGCGGTGACGTTTTTATATCAAAGGACAAAAGCGTCGGCGTGCTCGATCAGTATATCGGCTTTGAAAGTGAGAACACCCTGCTCTCTGAGATGGAAAATTCGTTTCCCGCGCTGCTCGCCGACGAAGCGCGGCTGTCCGAGCTGCATGGGCAGATCGAGGTCAACTCAGCGTCCGGCAAGGTCGACGATGAGCTGATCGCGCGTTATACCTCACTTTCCGACAAATTTACGCGCGATGGCGGCTATGAATTTCGCGGACGCTGCAAGGGGATACTCAAAAACCTCGGCTTTGACGAAAATTTTTGGTATAACCGCATTTCGTCGCTCAGCGGCGGTCAGAAAACGCGGCTCGCACTCGCCCGGCTTCTGCTTCGCGAGCCTGATATCCTCATGCTCGATGAGCCGACCAACCATCTCGACATCGACGCGCTGTTCTGGCTCGAAAATTTCCTTAAAAATTACCGCAAAACCGTACTCGTCGTGTCGCATGACCGTTATTTCCTCGATTCGGTCACAAATAAAATACTCGACGTTGAAAATCATCACGCAAAGCTGTATAACGGCAACTATACGCGTTATATGGAGCAGAAGCGCGCCGACCGCGAGATACAGGAGCGTCACTACAAAAATCAGCAGGCCGAGATAACGCGTATTGAGGCATATATCGAGCAGCAGCGCCGATGGAACCGTGAACGCAATATCATCGCCGCGGAGAGCCGTCAGAAGCTTCTCGACAAGATGGAACGTGTCGAGCGTCCGAAGTCGCTTCCTGACGCCATTCGCCTGCGCTTCAACAAATCCGGCGAGAGCGGCAACGATGTTCTGACAGTCAAGCATCTCTGCAAGGCTTATCCCGCCAAAATTTTGTTCTATGACGTCAATTTCCTTATTAAAAAAAATGAACACGTATTTATCACCGGTCAGAACGGCTGCGGTAAATCGACGCTCATCAAAATGCTCGCCGAAATGTCCGAGCCTGACAATGGCTCTGTCGAATACGGCTACAATGTAACAGTAGGCTATTACGATCAGGAAAATCAGAATCTTGACGATTCAAAGACGGTTATAGACGAGCTTTGGGACACATATCCGTCGCTCACTCAAACCGAGATACGAAACGCTCTCGCTCTGTTTTTGTTCCGCGGCGACGATATACTCAAGCCGGTCAGCATTTTATCCGGCGGCGAGCGGGCGCGGCTCACGCTGTGTAAGCTGATTTTGGCGAAGATGAATCTGCTTATCCTCGACGAGCCGACAAACCATCTCGATATCAATTCGCGCGAAGCGCTCGAGGGAGCGCTTGAAGCGTTCGACGGCACTATCATCGCCGTTTCGCACGACCGCTATTTCATAAACAAGCTGTCGACACGAATACTTGATTTCAACGCTGTCGAGGACGGTCGGATCTTCGATTACCGAGGCAGCTACCGCGAATACATCGATTATAAAAATGAACGGCTTATAAAGGATAACAGTGCCGGTGCGGACAACGCCGCGAGCGCATCAAAGGAACAATATCTCAACGCCAAGAAGGCGCAGTCTGACAAACGGC
>JBAXZA010000321.1:0-2524 GCA_041670545.1 Eubacteriales bacterium
ATCCCAAAGCTCTGGGCTTATTACCTCAAAACCGGTTATCGAAGTGTCGCGTCCGTCGGCGGGACAGCAGAGCGGCTGCGTCAGAGTGTGATCGACGATTTTATCGCCGTCCATGAGCGAAATATCGAGACGGTATGGAGCTTTTTTATATCCGGAGTTTTCAATCTCCGCCTCGACCGTAACGTTCCAGCCGCAGCCGCTTGTATAAACCGGCTTTACGAAAATTCCGTTGTGCGCGATATGAAGCGTATCCTTGCAGAAAAGGCGGACATGACGATAGATGCCGGCGCCCTCGTACCACCAGCCCTCGGTGGTCATACCATTGAACGACACCGCCAAGACATTCGGCGTATCTCCGAAATGAACGCGGTCGGTGACATCGATAGGAAGCTCGGCATAAGCGGAGAACGAGCGTCCGGCGACCGAGCCGTTGAAATATATATCCGAGGTGACCGAAACGCCCTCGAAAACAAGCATAAAATGACATCCCCGCAGATTTTCGTCGAGCTTGAAGGTTTTGCGGTACCAGCCGTTGCCCCGCGTCTTGTAGCCGTGCGAATGTAGGTTGTCGGGCGAAAATTCGGTTTCGGAGAAATAATCATGCGGAAGATCGACCTCGCGCCAGCCGGAATCGTCGAACGACATTCCGCCCGGTCCGCCGCAGTATCCCGCTTTTGAAATCATGTAGGAATCGCCGTGCGACATTTTGTTGGAGTTCTGCGACATATCGTCGGAGGTGAATTTCCATTCTTTATCGAGTAAAAAGTTTTTTCTTTTCATCAAAATCACATCTTTTCCGTGTATTTTCCATCATTATATCATATTTTTATCATTAAATCTATATGTGCGGGAAAAATAAAGCTTCGCAGTCACGCTTTCGGCATAACGACGAAGCAATATGTGAATATTGACGGAAATACGCATATGTAACAGCTGCCGCCGCCTCAGTTTTTTGCCATATGGTATTTAAGCCTTGTCGCTTCGCCGCCGCGTATGTGACGCTGCGCCTTATTTTCGTCGAGCACCTCTTTGACTGCGGCAGCGAGCGCGGGATTGAGATGCGAAAGCCGTTCGGTGACGTCGCAGTATACGGTCGACTTACTGACGCCGTACTGCGCGGCGGCGGCGCGGACGGTCGCTCGGGTGTTTATCATATAGTCCGCGAGAATCTCGCAGCGATGCCTGAAATCGAAACCGGTATCCATATATCACACCGACCTTTGATGAAATTGTTTGAAAGCCTCTGATCAATTCTCCGACGTGTTGAAATCAAGGGCGTTCAGCCCTTGTGTTTCAACATTGGCGCCGCCGAATTACACATTATTCAGAGGTTCCTTAGTATAATATATGTTGTGATGTGAGCCGATATGATTATGAGCCGCCGTATAAAACGCTTGGTGTATTTATTATCTCATACAGACACAACAAACCCCTCCTATGGTTTTGATTATACCATAGGAGGGGTTTGTCAAATATTGATTTTACCGAAATTTCGCACATTCCATGACGAAATCCGTGCCGGTTCTATATATTCGCGGAATCAGTTTCCGGTCAGGTTAGGAATTTTTAATAGCTGCCTGAGCTGCCGCAAGCTTTGCTATCGGCACACGGAAAGGCGAGCATGAAACATAGCTGAGTCCGATCTTGTGGCAGAACTCGATTGTAGACGGATCGCCGCCGTGTTCGCCGCAGATGCCGAGCTTGATGTCGGGGCGTGTCTGACGTCCGAGGTCAGCAGCCATCTTGACGAGCTTGCCGACGCCTATCTGGTCGAGCTTAGCAAAAGGATCGTTCTCGTAAATCTTCTTGTCATAATAAGCGCCGAGGAATTTGCCGGCGTCGTCACGGCTGAAGCCGAAGGTCATCTGAGTAAGATCGTTTGTACCAAAGGAGAAGAATTCAGCTTCCTTGGCGATCTCGTCAGCGGTAAGAGCGGCACGGGGGATCTCGATCATTGTGCCGACCTTATAGTGCATATCTGAGCCGGCAGCCTTGATCTCGGCGTCAGCGGTCTCGCAGACGACCTTCTTGACATAACGAAGCTCCTTGATCTCGCCTACGAGCGGGATCATGATCTCGGGAACGATGTTCCAGTCAGCGTGAGCCTTCTTAACGTTGATAGCTGCGCGGATAACCGCCTTGGTCTGCATGACGGCGATCTCGGGGTATGTGACAGCGAGACGGCAGCCGCGGTGACCCATCATCGGGTTGAACTCATGGAGAGAAGCGATGATGTTCTTGATCTGCTCAACGGTCTTGTTTTCGGTCTTGGCGAGAGCTTCGATGTCCTTTTCCTCGGTGGGAACGAACTCATGAAGCGGCGGGTCAAGGAAACGAATGGTAACGGGGCAGCCCTCGAGAGCTTCATAAAGCTTCTCGAAATCGCCCTGCTGCATCGGAAGCAGCTTGTCAAGAGCCTTTTCGCGCTGCTCAACGGTATCGGAGCAGATCATCTCGCGGATAGCGGCGATTCTGTCGGTATCGAAGAACATATGCTCGGTGCGGCAAAGACCTATGCCTTCAG
>JBAXZA010000322.1:0-2522 GCA_041670545.1 Eubacteriales bacterium
ATATTCATATTTTTAAGCACCGCCGCGAACCATGTGATGCCGCCGCCGCAAACAGGCGCCGCCGCCGAGAAGAAATTCGGGAAGGTCTGCGCCGCCATCCATGTTCCGTAGCCGCCCATCGAAAGACCGGTTATCGAAATACGGTCGGCGTCGGCGTTACAGCGCGCCGCCACCTCGTCGATCAGCTTTTTAAGCTCGTAAATCTGCGTGTTCCATATCCGGTTTTCCTGACACTGTGGGGAAAGGGTTATAACGCGCATATCGCACCACGGCTCGCGCTCGATTATCTTCGGTATGCCGTGTATGCGCACACGCTGTGTATCCGGACCGCATTCGCCCGCTCCGTGCAGAAAAACGATGAGCGGCAGACGCTCAGACGGCTCGAAACCGTCTGGCAGCGACAGCCAGTAGTCAAAATAAGGCGATTTATGCAGTGTCATTGAGCAGGACATATTATACCCCTCCGAAATATAGTTTTTATTTTAAATATCGCAGTCAGTTTCCGATATGCGGATTAACGTTTACTTCGCGGGCTTCGCCATTTTATTGTATATGCTCCAGCCGTTCGCGTTTTCGTATGCCGCGATGACGCCGCCCGAGCAGTCGGTTATGTAATCGAAGGCGAACGGCAGGACGATATTGCCGTCGGTGTCGATAACGCCTTTTTTGCCGCCGTCAAAGCCAATTGCGCAAAGTCCCTCGCTGAAAAATGAAGCGTAGGTATAGATCGGCTGCGCTATCCAGCGTCCCTTTGTCGAATACGCGCCGTAGCGTCCGTCCTTTTCGAGAATCAGAACGCTGTCTGAATAGTATATGAGCTTGTAGCCGCCGGGGATATCGAAGCGCGCGCCGGAAGCATCGATTAAAATATCCTCGCTCGACGCTATGTTCGAATGGTCATAATAATCGATCAGTGCGCGGCGGACGCGCATATAGCCGCCGTCGAAGCGGAACATTCCGAGATTTTCCGCGCCGAAGGTATCTGGCAGACGGAAGCTGTCTATCATCGGGCGGCGGTTCAGCTCGGCGAGATACAATACAGTGCCGTAGGGGTCGAGCACCGTCGAGCCGCGCGTGTCGATTATTTTCATATTGCGGTCGCGGTCGGCGACGACGGCGAGTCCGTTTTCATTGAAATCTCCGGCATAATAATACTGCGCTTCAATTATGACCGAGCCGTTTTTGTTCATATAGCCCCAGAGCCGTCCCTCCTCCTCGGCGATTACAGCTTCGGGCGGCTCGTTGCCTTTGGCGACAGCGGCGTCAATTGCAGTCTGGTTTTCCACATACTGGATTTTCTGCTCGACATAATAGCGGTAAAGTCCGCTTGCTGAAACGCCGTAATCCTCCGGATACGAAAACGAGAGCGAGGGCGCGAACAGCGGATCGTAGCCGCTCGGTATCAGCTTATAGCCGCCGCCCTCCGCGCCGACATAGTACAGCCCCCCGCCGTAATAAAACAGCGGGTGACCATACTGGTCGCGCATATAGGCGGGGGTGCAGACCTCGAACGAGCTCATCAGCTTTTTGCCGTCAGCTCCGGCGAGGGTAAGCGAGCTGCCGTCGTCGTATATAAGCCAGCCCATATAATTTTCAATCGCATAACGCGTTTTTGTAACGCTGACCGTCGGAACCGCGCCCTCGGTTTTGACCGTTCCGTTTGTATAATCGACCGATTCAAAGGTTTTTTTGCGGTAGGACAGCTTTGCGGGCAGCTTTGAAGCGGAGGTCACCGCCGCGACGATATGGGTATCGCGCGAATAGTCGCTTCCGGTGAGCGTCCAGCCCTGCGAATAAAGCGGCGGCGCTTTCTGCACCGAAGCGAGCATTTCGGAATAGGTTTTGACGTTCTGTGCGGTTTTATCGGGGGCGGCGCTCTGCTGTGCCGTCGTGTCCTCGGATATGTCGATAACGTTTTCGTCGGTTATATTGGAAAGGTTATCGGGCGATACCGCAGGCTCTGTATAATCGTCGGTATAGGTATCGGCGGCGGACGTTTCGGACTCCGCGCTGTATGAGGTGAGCGCGTCGTCTGGCAGAAAGGTGAAGGTATAGTAACCGCGGAGATAGAGTATCACCGCCGCGCATAAAGCGACTGGGATCGCGGCGCAGATTATTTTGAGCGCCGTCATGATATATTTTTTCATTATCCGGTACACCGTTTATATTTTATTTTGATATGTTTTGCGCGTGAGGTTTTGCGCGTGAGGTTTTGCGCGGACGTTTTGCGCGGACGTTTTGCGCGGACGTTTTGCGCGGACGTCTAACGCGTGGGCGTTTTCGCTGATGTTTTCGTGTAGGTTGACGGGTACGAATCCGAAGGGTGCGGGACGCGGCGGCGCCCCTCACCCCTCGGACTCCCCTTCCCCCGCTGGGACGCGCAGAGTACGTGCGGCACTCCCGCGTGTGAGCGCACTATGCAAGATGAAGTCTCGTTAATGCCGCTGTTTCTCTCCAAGCAAGGTGTGGCGTAGCCGCACCAGCGGAGATGTGGACACTGATGCGCCGGACGATGGCGTCGA
>JBAXZA010000323.1:0-2516 GCA_041670545.1 Eubacteriales bacterium
GCGAGCTTAATCGCGCGCTCCCCCTCGGATAAAGCGGCGCGGCGCATCGTATCGGCGTCGCCCGTATCCCTTGCGCGCACGAAGCGTATCTGCTCGTAAACGCTCTCAAAATGACAGAGCGCGGCATCGGCGCAGTCGTAAAGCTCGCGCAGAGCCGGATATTGGGAGTAAAGCTCCGGCGAAACGGCGTCGAGCGCCGCCATTCCGCGCCGCCAGCCCTCTGAAACGAGCTTCCATTGATTTTCAAACACAGCTTCGGGATATATCGAACGCCATGAGGTCAGATCGTCGTAGGGATAGCCTACCATTGTGGCTGAAAATCCGGTTTTCTGAGTGTAAAGCGGATTTGCCGTGCCGACATTGTGCGGGCCGTTGTAGATCGTCGAAATATTAAACGGATAATTGTCGAACGCTCCGCAGAACAGCTTGGAAGCTTCGATAACAGCGTCCGCCGCCGCCGGATAGAGCCGCGCGATGATATCCTCGAGCGGCGGAACAGCGCCGTCTGCCGCGCCGCGTGACATTTCGCTCATCATGGCGAACATGGGCGACGGATAGCCGCCGAGCGTCCAGTCGAGCATTATCGAGCCGACGCCGCTTTCGATGAGGTTTGAGAGATGCCGGTAGACCGTATGGAACAGCGGCAGATACGGCACGGCGGACATTTCCCACGAATTGTTGAGCTGAACCTTTGCGCAGGCGCGGTGACCGCTGCTTATCGCCGCGTTCCAGATATCAAGCGAATATTTGCCCGGCCCGACGACCGATATCGAATAGTCGTTGACATCGGTTTTGACGCCGCCAACGGTTTTTTCGCAGGAATGCTCGCTCACCGCCATGATATCGATTCCGGCGGGCAGGGAAGCGGCGGCGTCTGCAACGTCGCAGTCGCGCCAGCCCCATGTCCACGCGATAACGCGGAAGTCGGGATTTACCGCCCGCGCTCCCTCATATAGCAGGGCGTTTATTTCGCCTCGAACTCTCCACGGTTCGCGTCCTGAGCAGCGCGGACAGTCGGTCGTCTGAACGTGGCTGTAACAGTTCGTTTGATTTTCCGACGCCGTGATCGTTATGAAACCGCCGAGCAGGGGAACGTTTCTGCATAAATATTCAGCAGAGCCGGTGATATATTCGCGTACACGCGGAGATGAGGTGCATAGACAGGTATAATCGCCCTCGCGCTGACCGCGCAGCTCCTCATGGGTATCAAAGAAAGCGTTTGGCAGAGCGCGCGGTTCGTTTATATACAGATAAAGCTTGATGCCGTAACGCGCCATGCGCTGCGTCAGCTCCCGCATACCGTCGACGCGCCGCTCATAGCCCTCCGAAAGCTCGGGCATGAACGGATAGGGCGTTATCGCGGAAAGCACCGCCTGACACCATATTCCGTTGACGCCAAGCCGCGAATAGGCCTCAAGCAGCTCGTCTGGGAAGGAATAATCGGTGTTTTCGGTAAAGGTGTCGCCGTAAAGCGCACAATAGGAATACGCGATGCGGACGTCAAATTTATTTTTGCCGTCGGACGGAATATCGCGGATGTCGGCGTATTTGACGCCCGCGAGCGCCGTCTTGAAATCAAACGGCGACGCCGTACACGGTGCGAGAGATGAATAAAACTTCCGTACGCTGTGAGCGAGCGCCGATGTGCGTTCATGTTCTTCCACTGTGAGCGGGCGATAGTGCAGAGGGGGAACGTTTGGTTTGAAATTTCCAAGCTTTACGGACAGAAAATCGTCCTCGCGCAGAGTAAACGCGAGTTTTTCCTCGTCCCATCCCAGTGTGGCGCATATCTGCTCATACGGAGCAATGTGCCACAGCGCGCGGATTATGGTAATGTAGCCGAACGTTTTCCACTGCGGCATAAAATTGCCGTCCTCAAGTCCCATCTCAAGCGCGGCGGCGGCGATATCGTCCTCCGCGCAGCCGAGAACGTCCGCCATAACGCGCGGTTCGATCATCTGCCACATACGGAAAATATACGTTTGATAAGCCGTCGGAAAATAAGGTATCGCGAGCGTTTTATCCATGATTGCTGGAAGCGTGAGCGCCATAATAAGCACCTCCGTTAAAATAAGTTGTACGATAAAGAAACAGCTACGCGCTTTTCAGTGAATCTCTTAATTCGTTGTAATACAAACTTTTCAGTATATTTTTATTCAATTTGACAGTTTGCAGCGATTTTACGAACAAGCCCTAAGTATTAAAGCTCTTTGCCGGGCTTTTGTCCGGACGTCACGCATGACTCCTTGGAAAGTCTTGTATCCCCGGCAATCAGCGACACCGCGGCGTAATCGCCTATGCGTTCACCGAGTGCGGCTGGGACGATACGGACAGCGCGCGCCGAATAGGAGAGCGCCTCCTTTTCGATAACCTCGAGGGCATACGGAAGGAGCAGATCGGAGGAGCGCATGAAAACGCCGCCGATAACGATAAGCTCGGGATTGAGTATATCGATGAGCAGCGAGAGCGTCTGACCAAGACGGCGTCCGCTTTCGGCATAAACAGAAATGCAGAGC